>SABV01000024.1 GCA_009928855.1 Erysipelotrichia bacterium
TTCTTGTTCTCCCGGGCCCAGAAAACACAGAGCAGGGCCGTCTGCACCGAGAATGCCACGGCAGCCGCGTAGCCTATTCCCGGCACTCCACAGGCATCAACAAGTCTGGCACCAAGATAAAACTGAACTGCAGCAGCCGTAAGCCCCGCCAAAAACGGCATAAAATAGTTTCTGGCGGCAAAAAAGCCACGATTCAGCACCATGCTCAATGACACTGGCAAAAGGGCCAGAGAATAACTTTTAAAAAGCTCTGATGCCATAAGAACGTCGTCAGAGCCAAATTTTCCGCGGCCGAAAACCACTTCGACGATTTCCTGAGCGAATATCCTCATGATTAACACGATTGGAGCAATTATCAGAGCTGAAACGACAAAACTTTTGGCCAGAAAATGTGCCCGGTTGGAGCGTTCTAAAATGCTAAGCCTGGGCAGAATAACATTTGCCAGACTGATTGAAATAATACCCAGAGGCAGGTTAAAAAGCTTTTCGACATAATTCAGAGCGGCAACTGATCCAACAGGTTGCAAAGAGAGAAGGTAGCGTTCGTAAACAGGAATAAACGGCAAAACCGATATCCAAACCGCGACAGGAAATACCGAAAAAGTAAATCTGGCAGCAATACCGCAGTCAAACTCAAAAATATCAGACCAGCCAGAGCAGAATAATGCAAGACGCCTTACCAGCCAGGCGAGCCATAGCACCTGAATCACCGAACCAAGAACAACCGCTGTTGCAATTTTTTCTACCGGGCCACCGGCGGCGGCAAGGGTTCCCAGGATTATGGCAATGTTAACCAGCAACGGGCCAACTGCCGGCGCAGCAAAACAAGCCCGGGCATTGAGCAAAGCGGTCATGACTCCGGCAACCAGGCCGGTAACAAGGTAAATGCTGACCTGGCTCCACATGGACTGCATGCGTTCAAGGTCACCAGCACTGAAGCCAGGCGTTAATGCGTTGCAAATTGGCTCTGAAAAAGCGGTGAGAATTAAAACACCGGCACAGCCAACGATCACGGCAATCCATATCAGAGTATAAAAAGAACGCCCAAGACTGGCTTTATCATCACGCAAATCGACGAAAAGAGGTACAGCTGCGCTGGCAACAAGCCCTTCACTGAGAAAGCGATAAAGAAGGTCGGGCAGAATCATGATCGTCATAAAAATATCAGCCTCAGACGATCGCCCATAAAAAGCGGCGAATATCGCCACTTTTACAAATCCGCTCAAGCGAGAAATTGTCGTAAGCGCAGAAAGCGAAAAAAATGCTCTGACTACATTCATTGTTTCACGGGGGCCACTATAAAGCAGCAATCAGAGTCTTTATTTTTCCATATTACGGCGAGAAAATTCTTCGTCGCCAAGCGGCAAATCGTAGGCTATTTTAGCGGTCTGAAGTCTGGTATGCGTGCCTTTAATAAGGTCTTTCATGGTTACTTCCATTGGTGTCCAGATTTCCTGCACCAGCTCAAGTTTTGCTGCGGTCATTTCTTTGACCAGTTTATCTGAAGCCTTTTTATCATACATCTCGGCACGTAATACCACGAAAGTTTTTTTGCAAACCTTCATTATTACGCGAGAATAGCTCGTATTACCGTCTTTTTTGGTAACAACGATAGAGTAAACATCGGTGTCTCCAAGTTTTTCTTCTCTGAGATCGCTGGCAACATAATCGTCAGCTCTTACATCATCCATGTCTTCATAGGTAAAATCGCTTGAGACAAAAGCAAGCCCGTAGTCTTCAGCGACAATTTTTCTTACTTTCTTGAACGCAGAAAGGTAGATCCATTTCTGTTTTTCGCGATTCTTTTCATTTACGAGATAGGTGGTATTGCGAATATCCGGGGGAGCCACAAAATGAATAAAATTATCCTTGTTGGAGCTGTCGGCCTTGCGGCGAGAAATCGTCATCTTGCGCTCGCGCACATTGCCGCCTTTATCTACAATATCCATTTGCACCTGGGCTTTTGAAGTATTGCCAATGTACCTGTCTTCAGCTTTCTGCAAGACTTCCTGGGCTGTCATAGCCATAGCACCTACAGTGCCAGCAAGAAGCATCACCAACACACACATTATTATTTTTCGCATTCGCATACAACCTCCGCAATAACTGCTCTTTTCTAATTCTAACACACCCATGAATTATAAGGTAGAAGACCGCGGCAAGCCCTTTACTTCAGGTGGTATACGTGAAAGCTTTCGTAGATAAACGCCATATCCTGCCTGAAAAGCTCATCAGAAAGCTCCGGTTCGTATGCCAGACGACTAAGATTCTGGGCATCCAGCTCTCTGGGTCTGGCAAAAGTATAACGCCAGGCCATTCGAGAACCGGGGCGTGCCAGTTCTATTACTTCGCGAATAATGCCATTGAAAACATCATTGGTCATCCACTCAAAAATATTAGACAGATTAAACCGGTCATAACTGCCGGGGCCATCTTTTTTAAGCACATCGCCAATCGTACCCATAAAAATTTCGAGACGATCAATATTTTTCTTGAGCTTCGGATAGTTCTCGCGCAGCAGGTAAGGCGACATGCCATTTTCGTGATAATGACCACCAAGCATCAACAGGCACATAAAATAGTTATCGGGGTTAAAAAATCTGGTCATGCCGAGCGTACGTTTTTTGTTAAGATTACCTGCAAAATCTTCAAAGTCGACCTGAGCAAAAGAGTGTGCGCCTTTGACCAGGCTTAAAACAGCACGATTGAGCAGCAGTCGATGCAAAGCATTCCATCGTTTTTTGCGGAAACTGGCATATATTTCACGCTGGCTCTCAAGGTTTTCTGCCTTGAACAAGCTCATCAGTTCGTCTTTTCCGTATAGAAAACCCAGCAAAGTGCGGTAAATTTTAAAAAACTTTTCAACTTTTCCGCACATCATCATGCCGTTTTTTATGTGATGCTGGTTTTCATCCCAGAATTCTGTCGCGTAAGCAGGCATGTGTTTTTTAATGCGATTATATAATTCGATACGGTATTCAGGCGACTTTTCGGGTTTGAACAAAAAAGGCACACCGATTACGTCTATGAATTCGTCGTATTCTAGTTCTATGATGGCAGCCCGTTTGAACTCAAGCATCGCCAACTGCGCCGGGTTCAAGTCGATAGAAACAAGTCTGCCCGGGTCTTCAAGCAGTAGACAGAGCGAATTACAACCTCCGGAAGTTATCGACAAAACATTCTGACCAGGCTGAACTTTTAGCGACAGTCGGTTTAATTCAGGGTCTTCCCATACGTTACTGTACACAACTGCTGGTTTCATTTGTTTTTGCCCTCCGATTTAGTTACTGCTTGTCAGCTGCACGTGAAATAATTTTTACAATACCAGTGGTACCATCAAGCTCGACCACGTCACCAGTTTTTACTTTTTTCGTCACCCCTGTGGCGCCGACAACCGCCGGCAGGCCAAGCTCGCGAGCTACTATCACAGAATGCGAGAGCATGCTTCCCCGCTCTATAAGAAGAGCTGAGGCAGTTGCAAACAATGGAACCCAGCCGGGATCAGTGCGCGCTGCCACAAGAATCTCGCCATTAAGAGACATATCATCGCCCGGGTTCAGAATTACCTTAACCTTGCCTGTGACCTTACCTGAGCATCCACCGATACCACGAATGATGTCGGGTTCGTCGTCCGCTTCCTGGGCTAACATACCGCGGGTCAGATCATTGCAGTAAGTGATGCCGGTAGTCTCAATGCGATCAGGCAACTCGTCAAGTGCCCGGTATTCATCGAATTCGGCACGCCGAAGAGCCGAAAGCTCGCGCAGTTTCTGGCTGCGCGCTGTGCCGGTAACGTATTCGAGTGCTTCTTGCATGGTCAGATAGAAAATATCATCAACCTTGTCGAGAACGCCGCGCTCGACAAATCTCTGTCCAAAACCTTTATATATGCGACTCACCAGGCCATACATCTTCGTGCGGGCAAACCGCTGGTATTCGCGAACTGCCATGGCTTTTTTGGCCCAGTTAGCTACGAACATCAGAATGCTGATTTTCTTTATAAGCCCGAAGCAAATTGCATCGTCTCCGAGCCTGGCCTTAACCTTGAGCTCAGCCGTTTCACGCACCAGGCGTTCTTTATCGCCGACATCCCCTTCTTCTGGCATCGGAGCCACGGCATAGTTTTTGATCATATCGAACAAAAATTCGGGGCGCTCGTTCATAGAGGGCTCTTCAAGTTTCAGTTCGCACATGGCACGATAGCCGTATTTTTCGAGATATTCTGCAATCTGGCTGCCAAGCTGCTGATGAGTCGATGGCCGATCGGCTCCCGGGAGGGGAATAAACATCTCTTTAAGCTGCACTGCGGTTTTAGATCTAAAAAGCTCTTTTAACTCGTTGTCAGCGGCAACAAATCTGGCAATCTTCTGGATATTACGCAGAGGCAGAGTGCTCTCAACGTTGCCCTGGCCGGCAAGCAGGTCGTTTTTTAGAGCCGGGTCTGCGTTGAGATCCCATTTTTTCATCAGAGCGTCGAGAACACCGTAAAAGATCATGGCCATGAAATCGTTTATAATTGGTGCTTTCCAGTTCGAAAGAACCGTATTGTCAAGCTCGTTGAAAATATCCACAAGCTGGTGCGCCGGCGCCCGGTTAAAATCAAAATCTTTATACTTGTCATATTCGGCCTGATAGACATCCATAAATTTCTTCACTTCAGCGTCTGTTCGCCAGAAACGATAAGCCAGATTCAAGCCAACCAGCCCCATGCGAGGCAATTCATAAAAATATTTCTGAAAAAACCCAAGCGGTTTATGTTTTTCGGATTTCTCATAACTGACTTTAACGCCCATCATGCCTTCCATGAAACGGCTATTATAGCTATAGCCGGGCAAAACTGAGATCAGCCGGTACCAATTCTTCAGGTTGTAGTAAATCCGACCGTTAAGAAAGCCAAGCATATTGGCAAAGGCATAATCGTTGGCTTTGATTTCTTCTTCGCGCACCATCAATACCTGGCAAAACTGCACATAAACGCGATGGTAGGCGTAAATAGCAAAAGAGAATGTCAGCGGCGTAGTTACACCAGAGTAGCTCTCTACGATGTTTGAGTTATCCCAGATGGTTGTGTAATTGCGCTCAGAGGGAAGTGGCCTCTCAATGGTTGTAATCGGGCGAGCCTGCAGAATGCGCACTCTGCCTTCTTTATCGATCGTCCATTCTACATCTTGCGGAACACCATGATATGAACCTTCGATGCGGTGGCAAACAGTTGCGATGGTACGCAGCTGCGCCTCGCTGAGACTGGCTGTTTTTGCCTGCTCAACAGAAACTTCAACAGTTGTGGTGCCATAGTTCTTCTCGCGATCGAAAACAAGTTTTTCTACCTTATCGGCCAGCTTTTTTTCGATTACCGGGTAGCCTTCTTTTTTTAAGCAGATAAACTGGTCAGAGTCCAGTGTTCCCGAGACAAGGCCTTCGCCCAGGCCAAAAACAGAGGTTATTAAAATTTCATCTTCATAGCGAGTGGTCGGATTAACGGTAAAGGTTACGCCCGAAGCCACACCATCGATCATTTCCTGAACGACAACAGCCATCGAAACGCCACTCTGCGTTATGCCGCGCATATTGCGATAAGCCACGGCACGATCAGAATAAATCGATGCCCAACATAAAATTACAGCTTCGCAAATTTCGTCATCAGTACGTCGAAACAAGCAGGTATCAAGCATTCCCGCATACGAGAACTCTTTTGAATCTTCTCCAAGGGCCGAAGAGCGAACCGCCACGAAGCAATTCTGTTTGAGCAGGCCTTTGAGAGTAGTCAGCAGATCTGTTTTGATATTTTCAGGTATTTTATGGCCGCAGATGCATTTGCGCAGATCAGCAGCCGTTTTAGCTATTTTTTCAGGGGTCGAACAATCTATTGCCTTCAGCTTTTTATCAAACTCGCTACGAAACGAATCAATAAATTCGTCAAAACAATGCTTTGAAAGTATGGCAAAAGCAGGCACATCGGCACCAGCCTCAGTCAGTTTAAGAAGATTGCCCCCCTTGCCGCCTACAAGCGGCAGTATCTCTGCAAAGTTCCGGTTGGCGCAAGAAACAATATACATATCAGTTTCCTCGTTTTTTTCTTGATTCGGTTAATCATTCTAATAGAGAAAGCCCTAATCGCCAACAACAAAAGCATCAAAATACGACAGCTGCGGCAAAGAAATCATCACACCACGTCAGCGATAAACGAGCAGATAGATCGAGATGGCTATTGAAGCCGGGTAGGCAAGCAAATATAAAGTCACAATACCACGATATAACTTTGCATTGGCAGCAACGGGACTGGAAGCATATATCGCGCCGGCAACCGCAGTCAGAAGAGAAATAACAGCGGCAGGAGCAAACAGGCGCCAGTCAGCAACAGAAGAAAATTTGCTGCCAACGGCCAGAAAAAAAGCACAATAGGCGGCAAAAACGTTAACAAGCAGCAGAAGCACTGCTCCCCATGGTTTCAGGCGCCCAGAATAAGAATCAACCCCTGCCCTCTCTTCTTCATGCGCAAAAGTTTTGCGGCCAAATTCAAAAACATTGAATACAAACCAGTTACCCAGAGCGAACAGCAATGTGGCTCTGTCGGCACCAGCCGCATCCGAGAAACAAACTATACTATGAATCAGCAAGCTTATCATCGCAGCCGAAAAAGTGTGCGTTATAGCGTAAAGCTCAAGTTTTGGCCGCATCCAGTCGCCAACAAAAAATTCCATGCGCATCAGAAGAGTAAAGCAAAGCACCATGATATAAGCAGGAAACATCGGCCAGGCCATAATTTTGGCCAAAGCCATTTCGACCGCAAGACATATCATGGTCATGGCCGAAAACTCGCCAACACTTATTAAACCACGGGCAAGAGGGCGCTCAGGATTGTGTTCGCGATCTACCTGATAATCTTTGACTTCGTCAAACATCCGCATGTGCAAAAAAATCAACCAGACAAGCGCGAAACCGATGCTGAGTCGTCGCCAACACGGGGGGGCATGCACACCGGGCTGATAAGCCATAAAAGCACTGGCTGCAAAAAAAGAGCCAACCATAAGGGTAATGCCGAATGGCTCGTGACGCTCTTTTAAGAATTGGCACCAGCGTTTGATAAAGAGCATGAATCCTCCTGTTTCTACTGCTCTACGAGAGGCGGGCTGTTTCTCTTATTATTTTTTAAAAAGCTGATCGCGCAGCACAGCATATTCGACCTTGCTGTGATGACGGGGATCCATTGGAATACTGTCAACTGAATCAAGGTAGTCAAACGGAATCTTTTCGTTTTTCAATTCTCTGGCGATGCGGTTAAGAATCTCATTCTTACGTGACCGGGCACCTTCGTCAAGCTGAAAAAGCGCATAAGCTTTCTCGCCGAGTTCTTTATCAGGAACTCCAAGAAATGCCGACTGTTTAACGCCGTCAATCTTTTTCATCATCATTTCAACCTTAACCGGAAACAGCATACGGTCTCCGCGGGCAATAGCATTATGTACGCGGCCGACCAGCCAGAGATTGCCGGTTTTATCGAGATAAGTCAGGTCTCCGGTACGATGCCATACTTTGCCGTTTGATTCGATAACCTTGGCTCTTTCAACGGCTTCCGGGTCGTTAAAGTAGCTTTTACAAACGTGCAGACCTGCGACAAGCAGTTCACCAACTTCTCCCGCCGGCACTTCAAGCTTCGACCAGTCATCATTCTGCAGACTAAGATTGTCTTTTCTGATTTTGATAAACTTTGTTTCGAGACCTTCGGCAAAATGACCAACGCAAACGCCTTCTCCGCCGCTGTGTTTCGGGTTGAGAATATCATTGGCCTCAATATGAGCGATAGGCTCGACTTCGGTTGAACCGTAAAGAACCCATATTTGAGCATTCGGCACAGCCTTTTTCATCAGAGCAATGGTCTCATTGCTTATTGGCGCGCCGCCAGTGATGAATCTTCTGACTTTTGGCATCACAACATTATTCTGGGCACAGAAATTTGCCAGACCAACCATCATTGAGGGTGAAAGGGTCGCGCAGGTGATTCCGAGAGATAGAATCTGACTGGCGAGCATCAATGAATCTTTATCAGAAGGCCGGCCAATATCGATAACCGGAATAACGGTCATAACGCCCTCTGCAAGATTGTTCAGTGAAAATATGGGAAAAGCAGGCAGATCAAGGTCTTCTCTCGTATAGGGAATACACTCATGCAGCGCATAATGCTGTGCCGCCAGAAAATCGTGAGTTCGATCCGCCCCTTTCGGGCGACCTGAACTGCCTGTGGTAAAAGTTATCAAAGCAGTTTCATTGCCACCCACAGCCTCAACCTGTGCGCATGGCTCACTTTTTTGTATTTCATCGAGAGTGGCGGTATATTTGCCATGATGCGGGCCAACCACGACTCTTATCGGAATCTTTTCCATCTGCGGAGCGCCCTTGCAAAGTTCGAATGCCATTTCGAAACTGATCATGGCACTGGCATCGGCAATTTCGGCGCTGATACCAAGCTGGTCACGGCGAGCCCACGAATCAAGAAAAACAACACTGGCGCCGATCATCTGCACCGCTGCCATGGTCTGATAAAGAGGAATAGACATTGGCAGGAAAATGATAACGCGATCGCCCTTCTTTACACCGATCTTTTTGAGGCCGCCAGCGGTAAGGCAAACCAGTCCGAAGAACTGTCTAAATGTAATCTGCTGGTGAGCCAGATCGTTAATAATTTTGTCATTCCACTGGGGCAATTTATCACGATCGGGCCATTTAAAGGCTATTTCATCGGGTCTTTCGACCATATGACGCTGAATCAGTGACACTACGTTATTGCGGGGATCGCTTCCGTCAAAAAAACCGATGGCTTTGTTATGCAGCCTGTCAAAATGATTCACTGTCTCTCTCCTGAATAAACATTAATCTTGCCTCAGACTAACACGCACACAAAAGGCTGGCAACAATATTGTTACCAGCCCAGACCAACAAAAGCAGAAAATAATCAGGCGCGACCGTAGGTATCAGAAAATCTTTCGATGTCATCTTCGCCAAGGTAACTGCCGCTTTGCACCTCAATAAGCTCAAGCGGAATTTTACCAGGGTTTTCGAGACGATGCTGCTGGCCGAGCGGAATATAGGTCGATTGATTTTCACTGAGAATAATAACTTCATCGCCTTTGGTAATTTTAGCGGTACCCTTTACTACAATCCAATGTTCAGCACGGTGATAATGCATCTGAAGAGACAGCTTGGCGCCGGGGTTCACCGTTATGCGTTTAACCTGAAAACGTTCTGAGATATCTATTGCTTCGTAGGTTCCCCAGGGGCGGTTCACTCTACGGTGATTAACAGCTTCAGAGCGCTTATTTGCACGAAGTTTATCCACGATGGCCTTGACTTCCTGAACATGGCTTTTGTGGGCCACCAGAACGGCATCAGCTGTTTCGACTATGATATGATCTTCAATGCCAATAGCTGCAACCAGCCGACCAGACGCTCTTACACACGAATTTTTAACATTGTGAAGCATAACATCACCAAAAATCTGGTTTCCATCGGCATCAGACTCATTAACATCTGCAAGAGCAGCCCATGAGCCGACATCGTTCCAACCTGCATCCAGTGGAATCACGACACCCTGATCCGTTTTTTCCATGACGGCGTAATCAAGCGAAATAGAAGGATTAGCGGCAAAACTGTTTTTTTCGAGCCTCACAAAATCATCGTCGCGCATGCCTTTTGTGAGAGCATCACGACATGCTGCAACGATTTCCGGGGTATATTTTTCTATTTCAGCGACAAGCACTGAGGGCTTAAACATAAACATGCCGCTGTTCCACAAATAGTTACCCGCTTTCAGATACTTTTCTGCTGTTGCCAGGTCGGGTTTTTCAACAAACGCCTCAATTGGCATAGCCTTTCCAGAAGCTTTTTCTGCGGTTCTGATATAGCCATAACCCGTTTCGGGAGACGTCGGTACGATACCGAAAGTGACAAGTCTGCCGGCCATTGCTTCTTTCAAGCCTTGTTTTATAACGGCATGAAAGGCAGCCGTGTTTTTAATAACGTGGTCAGCAGGCAATACCAGCACAACCTGATCTTCAGCAAGTCCATTTATGGCCGCCACAGCAACAGCCGGAGCGGTATTTCGCGCTATCGGCTCAAGAATGATCGCCTCGGGCGACGCCTTGATTTGCCTGAGCTGCTCTGCAACGAGAAAACGATGATCTTCATTACAAATAACGACAGGATTCGCCATTTCATCAAGTCCTGTTAGGCGCAGCAGGGTTTCTTGAATCATTGTATTAGAAGATGCCAGCGGCAGGAACTGCTTAGGGTAAAGTTCACGAGACAAAGGCCACAAACGAGTTCCCGAGCCACCAGAAAGAACGACTGGAGTTATTTTCTGCATATTTTATCCTTACTTTTGCTATTCAACGTTTTTTTATTCGTTGTAGGCGAAAGTTTTGAAGCCGTGGCGATTGCACAATTCATCGCGTTTTGCAGTCTCAAAATCTGAACGGACCATTTCGGCGACCAGTTCTTCGAGAGAGGTTTTTGGGCGCCAACCGAGCTGTCTAAAGGCTTTGGTCGGGTCTCCAAGCAGGGTTTCAACTTCAGTCGGCCTGAAATATCGCGAATCTACTTTAACGATTACCTGCCCCGGTTCAAGTTTTATATCTGCATCAGATGAATCGACAGACTCTACTATGCCCGTTTCATCGACTCCCTGACCCTGCCATTTAATTTTTATGCCAAGTTCTGCGGCAGCGGCATCGACAAAATCACGCACAGATTTTTGCCTGCCGGTGGCAATTACATAATCATCGGGTTTTTCTTGTTGAAGCATCAGCCATTGCATTTCAACGTAGTCTTTGGCATGTCCCCAGTCTCTCAGTGAGTTTAGATTGCCAAGATACATGCAATCCTGCAGACCAAGAGCTATTCTAGCCATTGCACGAGTTATTTTGCGGGTTACAAAAGTTTCACCGCGTGTTGGCGACTCGTGATTAAAGAGAATACCGTTACAACCGAAAATTCCATAAGCTTCGCGATAGTTCACGGTTATCCAATAGGCGTAAAGCTTGGCGACCGCATATGGAGAGCGCGGGTAAAATGGTGTAGTTTCTTTTTGAGGAGTTTCTTGCACAAGACCGAAAAGCTCTGAAGTAGATGCCTGATAAAACTTCGTGTGTTTCTCAAGCCCAAGAATGCGTATCGCTTCAAGCACACGCAGAGTTCCTAAGCCATCAGCATTTGCAGTATATTCAGGGGAATCAAAAGAGACCTGAACGTGACTCTGGGCTGCAAGATTATATATTTCGTGCGGTTTGACCTGCTGGATGATGCGAATCAGGTTGGTAGAATCGGTCATGTCGCCGTAATGAAGCGAGAATCTCCGACTGGTGACGTGTGGGTCCTGGTAGAGGTGATCGATTCGGTCGGTGTTAAAGAGTGAAGCCCGGCGTTTGATGCCATGAACTTCATAGCCCTTGTTGAGCAGAAACTCAGCGAGATATGAGCCATCCTGGCCGGTAACGCCCGTTATCAATGCTACTTTACTCATAAAACCTGTATCCTCCAGCCAATAATTTTGCTAACTGTTATAACATGCCAAAATTTCTTTGGCAATCTCTCACACGGGTTGATCGATAATGCTCAACAGCTCTTCTGTGCAGCGCTGCATAAGTATTTGATCATTTTTTGCTTCGACATTCAGGCGAACAACCGGTTCGGTGTTTGAAGAGCGCAGATTAAAACGCCACTCTGGCATTTCAATGCTGATGCCGTCAGTTTCGTCGATCGAAACCGCACCTTGTGAATAGCGGCGTCTTATTTCCAAAAAAAGTTTTTCAGGGTCATTAACACGGCGATTGATCTCTCCACTGGCCGGAAACCTGCTAATTCGCTCAGAAACCAGTTCTCCAAGAGTTTTGCCGCTTCTGCTGATAAGACCGTAAACAAGCAACCACGGAATCATACCGCTGTCACAATAGGCAAAATCTTTAAAATAATGGTGGGCACTCATTTCGCCACCATAGATTGCATCTTCTTCGCGCATCCTGGCCTTTATAAAAGCATGCCCTGTCTTACTCATTACCGGAACCCCGCCACCCTGCCTGACAATGTCGATTGTGTTCCAGGTAAGGCGTGGGTCGTGAATAATTCTGGCGCCGGGCTGACGCTTTAAAAAGCTCTCAGCAAGAAGCCCGACAATGTAGTAGCCTTCAATGAAACCACCTTTTTCATCAAAAAGAAAACAGCGGTCAAAGTCACCGTCCCAGGCAATACCAAAATCAGCGCCATATTTTAACACCGCTTCTGTTGTAGCAGAACGGTTCTCGGGCAGCAGGGGATTAGGAATACCATTTGGGAAAGAGCCATCAGGAGAGTGATTTATTTTAATAAACTCACATGGCAGATGCTTTTCGAGCATATCCACAACAGGCCCGGCACACCCATTTCCGGCGTTCACAACTACTTTCAGGGGTTTTAAAACGTCAATATCAATATAATTGAGCAAATGAGCAATGTATTGATCTCGAAAACACGCTTTTTGCATTGTGCCGTGATGCAAAACTTCATGAAAAACACCACGGGCAGCCAAATCACGAATAACATGCAGACCATCATCGCCGCTGACAGGCCTTGAACCTCGGCGCACAAACTTCATTCCGTTATAGTCAATCGGGTTATGACTGGCGGTCACCATTATGCCGCCGTCAAAGCCGCCGTTAAAAGTTGAAAAATAAATCTCTTCGGTACCACAAAGTCCGATGTCGAAGACATCGACCCCGCCGGCCAAAAGACCGTCAGATACAGCAGCGCAAAGCTTCAAGCTGCTATGCCTTATATCACGCCCGACCACAACACGCTCTGGCCTCAAAAACTCTGCAAAGCCTCTGCCAATTCGATAGGCGATATCTTCATTAAGCTCAACCGGCAGCTGACCACGTACGTCATAAGCCTTAAAACATTTAAGCAAGTCAGACATCATTTTTCTCCTGCTCAAAACAATAATCCGCTTTAATAAAGAAGCCGTCTCATCAGAGTGAGACGGCTTCTTTTCGGTCGGGGCGACTGGACTCGAACCAGCGACTTCATGGTCCCGAACCATGCGCGCTACCAACTGCGCTACGCCCCGTGACGTGAAAATGATACTAGCAGATTGGCAACCAAATTGCAAGATTATTATTTTCAGATCAATACAACCAAATTTGAGATTTTCTGTTTTCTGAAGAGTGCAATTGTATATAAAGGATGTTATCATGTTTCCATGAACCAACTCACTTCCAAGCCCGCGAGTTTTGACAAACTCAAAGCAGTCTTCTTTCTCGGACTGACCTGCAATTTTACAACCTTCATAGGATGCTGCATCATCTGGATAACCATCTCCAGGAATGAGTGGCAGAGCGGCATACTTGAGACGGCTCTTGTCGTCATGTCTTTCATACCGGTTTTTATGGCTGATGCAATAAACAATTACACTCTTGGTCGAATCAGACTCGAACACGAAAAAAACTGGGATGACGTGCAGATATCAGTCAAGGGCCGTGAAAAAATTGCCCGATATTACAAATTCTACCGGGCCCTTTCGGTTCTGCCGGCGTATCTGCTGGCCGCGGCAATGCTGGCAACATTTGGATACCCAGAAACAACGGTTTATTACCTGAAGATAGCGTTTTTCTTCGCTTTTGTTCTCAATTTTCTCAGATCAATCTTTTTTCTTCAGCGGTTTATTGCCCCGCGACTGCCCTCTTACGGCGGAAAAAGACTTACGATCAAAGCTTTTTTAACAGCAACCGTCTTCTCGCTCTGGTTTATTTATTTTATCAGTCTCCCTCACGCAGCCATGAGCAAAACAATCATTTTTAGCAGCGGCCTTCTCTATTTTTTACTGGCTGCGGTTCTGCACCCTCTTCCAACACGCTTTTCTTTGCTCAGGCCCGGTCGTTCTGCTTCTAAGGCAGCGTTTTTCAGTATCGAAATCCTTTCTGAAGAGCAGCTTCTCTCTATGCCAGGAGCAGAAAAAATCAATGGTCAGCTGTACCAGGATTTGTCTGATAGAGGTTTTACTTTTCTCGCACACATCCGTATGCCACTCATTGAACTGCCGTTATTCCAGTCATGGGGCACAGCGTTGCTCTCTGCCGATGGAAAAGTTCTTGCCATGCTGCTTGATTCTGAAATAAAAAAAGGCATTCATCGCACACTTCTGTCATACGACAATGACAAATTTGTCATTACTACCGATTTTGGATCACCTCAGGCAAAATTTCCGGCGCAAGTGCATTACAAAATCATTGAAAAAAGCAAAACCAATGCAGACATGATTGAACTACACACCGCAATGATAGACGGGAATTTTGAAAATTTATCGGTGAAAGCCTGGAACTGCCTCGAAAAGTTGATTCATAATATTCTGAGATTTCTTGAAAGCGAAACAGCTGAACGAAAACGCAGCTCAACAGCTGAAGTCTCTGCAAACAGCGAAAACAAATGACAGAGTCAAACGAACTAACCACCACAAAAACGCAGCATGCATACCGACCGCTTTTCAAAATGCGGCTATTTGTTTTTCAGATTCTGCTGCTCTCCATAATTGTTTTTTCGATGGCCGGCCTTGAACTTGGTCGATGGCGAGATTTAAGCGAAAGCCACATAAAGACCAAAGGCCTGATGCTGGTGCGCACAATAGAGCAGCACGTTTCCCGCTTTATAAAAGACAACGATTTAGCCGGGCTCAATAAACTTGCCAATTCACTAACTTCTGTTGAGATCCCTGATAATGACATAATTTCAGTGCAAATTCTCGACAGCGAAATGCACAAGCTGGCAGAATCATCACCCGATCTCGGCACCACCAATGCCTGGTTTTTACACCTGCCGCCCACAGTTGTCATCGCAAACCCCATAATTCACCCGGAGACTAAGCACCACATAGGCATTCTGCGACTCCTTTTTTCTAACATATATTTTGAGAATCAGAGCCAGAAAGTTGTGCGCAGCACCATTGCGATTCTTATTTTTGGGTATATACTGGCTTTTCTTCTTGCTCAGGCTCTTTCGCATATGCTGCAGACACCGGTAGACATTCTCGCTGCTGCGGCCGGCAAAATAGCCGAAGGACACACAGACATCAACCTGGAGCTCGATACCAATAACGAGATTGGCGTTCTTATCGAATCATTCAATCAGATGAGCCGGCGCATCAATGTTCATATGACCGATCTGCGCCAGAAGAACCAGTCTCTTGAGAGCAAAGCGTGTGAGCTTTCAACCCTGCAGCATATTGGTCGCTCTCTCAGTGCCGTTCTTGACCAGGAAATGGTATATGAAACCATAGTCGATAACGTCATTAACGTATTGAGCGGCGTAAAACGCTGTTCCCTGCTACTTGTAGACGAAAAACGAAACGAATTTATTTTTAAGGTAACCAAGGGCCTGGTTCCTGAAGCTATACCTGAATCGGGTAGACTCTCTATTGAAAGTGGAATAGCAGCCAAGGTATATCACACCGGTGAAGCGGTCTTAATGAATGACATAAAAAATGATGACGACACACGCCTGCTTGGAGAAACAAAGGTTGTTCGAAGCTCGATATGTTCGCCCATCAAAAATTCAGGAAAAGTTATCGCCATACTATCGATCAGCAATAAAATTTCGGGCGTTCCTTTTAACGATGCCGATTTAAACCTTATTGAAGGTATATCGATCGAAGCTGCCATAGCCATTAAAAACGCCAGACTGTGGCAAGACCTTGAACGCAAAGTGCTTGAACTTAACACACTGCATGAAGTGGGCAAAAATCTCAATCTGGTGTTCGATATCAATAAGCTGCTCGAACTGGTTCTAGATCTGACCGCAACTGTTCTGGGCGGCGTAAAAACCAGTTCGGTAATTCTTTACGACGAAGAAACAGACAGTCTGCAGGTCATGCATTACAAGGGCAGCAAAAATATCGCATCTCTACAGCCCATAAAACCGGGCGAGGGTATTGCCGGCAAGGTTTTTACCAGGGGCGAGCCTATAATCATTAACGATCTGAGTTCATCAGAACCCGGTTCAGGCGTTACCGGTCGCAGTTCAATCTGCGTTCCTCTGAGGGTAAAAGAAAAAACCATCGGAGTGCTCTCTGTATCAGACAAACAATCTGGTGACTCGTTTGACAATAACGATTTAAACATGCTGGTTACGCTGGCGGCGCAAATTTCAGTAGCTCTTTATAACGCCCAGCTCTACGAAGATCTTGAGGCCAGTTATTTCTCGGCGGTTCGCGCGCTGGCAAATTCCATAGACGCCAAAGACGCTTATACCCGAGGGCACAGCGAACGCGTCGCCAAATATTCCATGGAAATAGGCAAGGTAATGGGGCTGAACCCCGATGAGCTGAAAAATCTGCATGTTGGCGCATTATTACATGATATCGGAAAAATAGGCATTGCCGAGGTTATCATCAACAAAGATTCCAAATTAACGGAAGCTGAATATCTCGAAATTAAAACCCACCCTTCAAGAGGGGCATCAATAATTGAACCGGCCAAGTTTCTTAAAGAGAAAGTTCCTCTTATCAAGTTTCATCATGAACGTTACGACGGCAAAGGGTACCCGGACGGCCTGAAGGGTGAGAATATACCGCTGATGGCCCGAATCGTGTGCTGCGCCGATTCATTCGACGCCATGACCAGCAAGCGTGCTTATCGAGATGTAATGCCGCTTGAAGATGCCAGAAACGAGTTGATAAAATGTTCTGGCACACAGTTTGACCCACGCATTGTAAGTGCCTTTTTACAGGTTCTGCTTGATGAGAAAAAAATAGAAGAAATCGAAAAGTTGGGCAAATAATGGAAAAAACCTGGAAGCTCAGGGAAGTTTCTGAAAAAATGATCGGCAAACTGCGCCACACGGGTTTTCCGGATATTTTGCTGAAAATACTTATCAATCGTGGCATGACCGATGAAGCAAGTATTGAAAAATATTTTACGCCACGCAGCAGATACCTTTTTTCGCCTTTTGTAATTGACGGCATCTGCCCCGCTATCGACAGAATTTTTCGAGCCATAGAAAAAGAAGAAAGCATAAGAGTTTACGGTGATCGCGATGTAGATGGCATTACTTCGACCGTTATGCTTACAGAAACGCTACGCAGTCTGCACCGACTGGTTGATTATACCGTGCCGGTCATAGAAGACGGTTATGGTCTGAACCCTGACTATATAGACGTTGCTGTTCGAGATGGCATCAAGCTTATCATTACCGTAGACTGCGGTATCAGCAATCTGGCTGAGGTAGAATATGCCAGACAAAAAGGTATTGATGTCATTATTACCGATCACCACGAACCACCGGCAAACTTACCGGATGCTATTGCAATAGTAGACCCCAAACTGCATGATTCATGCTGCCCGCAGAAGAATATCGCCGGGGTCGGGGTAGCGTTCAAAGTGGCCATGGCTCTTGAAATGGCAAAAGCAAACAGGCTTTCAAGACCGATAGTAGCTTTTGATTTAAGCGAACACGATATTGCCGCCGTTCGCTTCTCGCCACGCGAAGGTTTTCAACAACTCAGAAACATTGATCGCAACACTCTTTCAGGCTGTGTTCCGGTATTTTTCGACACAGAAGAACGTCGGATGATGGGTGAACTGATCCCTGAAATACTCTTATCTACAAGCAATGATCCGGCTTTAAAGCCAGTGTTTATAGACAAAGTCATTGCCGAGTGTCTTCCTGATGCGGCACAGAATAAAACAGCATTTAAAGAATCACTCGCCATAGACCACCTTAACGGCGGACGAGCTTTGATTATAATGTATCTTAAATGCATAGAAGCCAAATTGCCTGCCGTACAAACACTCTGGCAGCGGTGCCTTGATATACTCACAATCGGCACGATAGCCGACATGGTACCATTACAGGGAGAAAACCGCACTTTTGCCCAGATGGGGCTGAAATTCGTCGGCAAAACCCGCAGACTTGGCTTGAACAGCCTTTTTACAATGCTGGGCTGGAAAAATCGCCAGGTTACAGAGCGCGATATAAGCTTCAGCATAGCGCCGATCCTGAACTCATCAGGCAGACTGCGAACCGCTGAACTGGCTATAGAATTGCTGACTACCACTTTTCCGCCTAAAGCAGAAGAACTGGCGAAGCAGTTGTTTGAGTTAAATAATGAACGCAAGCGTCTGGGAGAAGACTGTTACAACAACGTCAAGCGCTATCTTCTTGAGCAGAACGATATAGAAACAGACCGCATTCTACTGGTGGCCGCACCAATAAAGAATCAGGGCGTAACTGGAATAGTCGCCACACGCCTGATGCTTGATTATTGCCGACCAGTGATAGTTCTTCTTGAGGATCAGGGCAAATTTCTCGGCTCTGCGCGAAGCTTCAAAGATATAAACATAATCGAAGCCCTCAATTATTGTTCACCTCATCTTGAAAGATTTGGAGGACACATCGGGGCGGCAGGCCTTACATTGCAGTTCGGCAATGAAAATGCTTTTAGAGCGAAGCTGCGCGAATATGCTGCGAAAAATATTTCAGACGACGATCTGCAACCTGAATGGCTGATCGACTCAGCAATTGAAATAGACAGGGTTGATGAGCAATTTCTCAAAGATATTCTGAACTTCGCCCCCTTCGGAATAGACAACCCCTCTCCTATTTTCATGGCAACCGATGCATCTTTTCAGGAAATAAGAAAAGTCGGTGAAAGCAAAAATCACCTTCGGTTTAAATTCAGGCGCTCTACCGGTCGCAGTATTTTTGGAATTGGCTTTAATCTTGGCGATATAATGGTTCCAGAAATGATAAAAGATGGCACATGCGATATTGTGTTTCACGTAGAACCCAATGATTACAACGGAGTAAGATCGGCTCAACTGATGGTATTGGACTGCCGTATCAAAGCTTTCAAATAAAAGACAGGAGTCGCCGCGGAGCTTAAAGATGGATATCTTAGAACACTCACCACTGAACAGATACGACTTTTCCAGACTGGCAAACATGTGGGAAAAACTGGTAATGGAATGCATCGCCGACATGATTGATCGCCAGGAAATGTGCAGTTGCCAGGATTGTGTTCTGGACACATGCGCATTAGCTTTGAACAGCCTGCCCAGCTGCTACTGGATTGTTGGAACTTACGATGCCTTTTCTCCCCCGGAAAAGTTTTCTGAAGACTCCACAAATGTGAGACTGGCAGAAGAGGCTGTTTTAAAAGCTTACAATCTGGTACAACAAAACCCTCATCATTGATAGAGTCACGCTCATTGCCCAGTAATTATGTAAACCGGCTGACAAAAAAAGCAAGACAAATGCCTGCAGTTCTGATAATCTGCTAAGTTAATATACAAGCACTCAGACAAAATCTCGGAGGTTTCTATGCAGTGTCCTGGTTGTGGCTTTGAAAACGAAAATAATAATAAATTCTGCAATATGTGCGGAATGGGTCTGCCCACCTCAGGAGACCATCTTGATTCACCAGCAGAACGCGAACCTCTTGATCTCGATTTGTCTCTGGAGCTTGACGCGCCTGACAACATTGCCCCATCGGAGCATTTATTATCACTAGACCTTGGTAACAGCAATACCAAAGTTTCAGATTTGAATCTCTCTTTGGATTCTAACGACATTGGCGGCATCGACCTTGAAATGCCTGATGCCGTTGCCAAAAATGACCTTGATTTAGACTTTGGCACAGGCAACAACACTGATTTTACCTTTGACCTCGATAACCAGGCGACTGAAGCCCCAGATCTGGACTTCGACATATCATTCGGTGCCGACAACAACGCCCTGAATCTGGATCTTGCAAGCCAAGAACCAGAGTTAGACAATGAACCACTGACCCTTGACGAAGACGAAGACCCATTTGCCGCACCACAAAGTGCAAATCTTGACATTTCTTTCGACGAACCAGAACCGGCAGTTCAAATAAAGCCTTCTGTCGCCCCACAAGCAACAGAGAAAAAAATTGCAAACAAACACGACATTGATTTCAATCTGGCCCCAGAAACCGATAACGAAGACTCATATCTTGAAATAGATGCACAAAAAGCCGCCACCAAGACAGAAAGTTTTGATTTTGGCGACCTGGATGCCGAAGCCAATGTTTCTCAAATACCAGAGGACGAAGACATTAACCAGTTTATTGTAAGCACTAATGATGATCTGACTGGCAACAGCACAGATATTGATTTTTTCGCGGCAACACCCGAAAAAGAAGGCGAAGAAGATTTTTCACTAAACACAACAGAAACCGACACGGAAAGTAGCGGTATTTCAGAAGATATAGACACCAGCTTTCTTGATGAGCTTGAAATAGAAACACCTATGCCCAAAAAATCGTTACAAAAGCAGGAGTTTGCAAACACAATTATCGAAGATGAAGAAATCGATGCAGACGACGAATTAAACGGATTGCTTATGAACATAGAAGAAGGTTTTTCGAAAAAACCGGCAAGTATAGCTACCAAGAAGCCTGTTGAAAACGAAACAGAAATTTTTGACATAAATTTCACCGAAGATGAAGATACAAAGCATGAAATCTCAAATGAAGAACAAGACTCTGCCCTAATAGCCGCTCTGGGTGGTGACGAATCTATATCTGTACAAGAAGATGCTTTTCCGGAAATGCCTCATGGGCTCACAGAGTCTGCCATTCTTGAAGAAGCCCCACCGCTTTCTCCAACAGAACAACTGACAGAAATCAGGCAACTGTTAGCTGATGCCCAGGATCCAGATGAAAGATATTCGCTGGTTCTAAGACTGCGCGAACTCAACCTGACCGAATCAGCCGGCGATTTTATAAAACTTTTAAATGATGAACTAAAAGACATAAGAGAAATTGCTGCAGGCTATCTAGGCGATATTACGGCCAAGGAAGCAGTCAGGCCTCTCATTCTCTGTCTCACCTCAGATCACCCTCAGCTCAAGTTCATCGCAGCCCGTTCTCTGGGCAGAATTGGAGCAGAAGAAGCGGTTATACCACTTGTAAAGCTTCTTGAGGAAGACAACGAAGACCTCAGATATGTAACCCTTGAGGCCCTCGGCAAAATAGGCTCAGCATCGGCTCTGAAAGCGACGAGTGCGTTTTTAAAAAGTCGCAACAACGATCTGCGCTATGTCGCCTGCGAAGCGATTGGCAACATTGGCGATCCCAAATCAGTCACTATTGTTTTGCCAATGCTCAAAGACCCTGAATTCGAGGTCCGCCTGAAAGCAATTGAAGCTCTCGGCAAAATAGGCTCAACAGCGGCATGTGATCAATTGCTTGTGGTTCTCAGCGAAGAGAACGAGCGCATAAGAATGGCCACCATACAAGCCCTCGGGCAGATTCGCAATGTAAATGCGGTCGATCCGCTTATCGATATTTTTCAGGTCAGTAACCCCCAGATAAAAGAAAAAATTATATGGGCGCTTGGAGAAATTGGTGATGCCAAAGCAGTAGATCCGTTGTTAAAGCTCTCAAATGCCTTTAATACTAAGCTTACGCTTTTGGCCCTGGAAGCTTTTGCCAAGATAAAATCTGCAAAAGCCAGCCGATATATTCTGGCAATTCTCGAAAAAGAAGACTTCATGTTATGCCTGAAAGCAATTGAAGCTCTTGGCGAAATAGGCGAAAAATCTACGGCCGGTAACCTTATTAAATTTCTCGACTCGGCAGAACCAGAACACAAAATTTCGGCCGCCAGGGCAATAGGTAAAATCGGCAATCCCATCACCATAGAACCCTTGGTAAGCAGGCTTACCGACTCAGAA
Organism: Erysipelotrichia bacterium; assembly: GCA_009928855.1. Lineage (GTDB taxonomy): Bacteria > Muiribacteriota > Ozemobacteria > Ozemobacterales > Ozemobacteraceae > Rifleibacterium. The sequence goes on from SABV01000024.1 coordinate 21,715, forward strand.
AGAGACGTAAGGCTGGCTGCCATAGAAGCTCTTGGATACATCAAAGGCGCCAAAGCCATTGAGCCTCTTGTAAAGTCACTGGCTGAACAAGATTTGCAGATCGTTGAAAAGGCTGAGTGGGCTATCTGTGAAATGGGTGAAATGGCTGTAGACCAGATAACCCGGGCAATACACAGCGAGCACAATGCAGCCATACTGCCTTCGCTGGTAAAAATTCTTGGGCGCATAGGAAGCATAAGAGCGATTTTCCCCTTGCTGAAAGTGCTCGACGCTACCGATGACAAGCGACTTGCCACATGTATCGCAGACAGCCTCATAGCCATAGATGATTATCTGACCACTACCAACCCCATTTCGGTCATTCTGAAAGAGGGCTATGCCTGGGCACAGTTTTCTATAGCTCAGGCACTAAGTAACCTTCAAGATGAAAGAGCCTTTGCAATGCTGATAAAAATAGCTCGTGAAGCTCTTACCGATAAAGATATCAAGAAACTTGCCGGAATCCCGGACAAGCGAATTCTTGAATGCAGCAGCGAAATTCTTCATCTGATAAGACTTAATGTCACCCATCTTTTTGCCAAGGTAGGCAATGACAAAGCAATTCCGGTTATCATGAGCTATTTTTCCGGCGGAGATTTGTTGCAGCGCCAGTGGTGCGTAGAGGCTCTCGGCGGCATCAAGACCGAAGGTGCTCTTGACGCCCTGATCGACATTCTCAAAAAGCCTGAATACAATATTCCTCTCGAACTGCTCTCAAGACAGCTGATTGCCAACCAAAGCCGCAAGCTTGTCGAAAAGCTTATTTTAGGGGCCTCACACCCGGCTGAGCCTGTTAGAATCTCAATAGCCTCAGTCCTGGGAGACACACATGATCCACGTGCAATACGAACACTTTCGAATCTTGTTAAAGATACCGCCGAAAAAGTTCGTACTGCAGCTATTGAAGCCATAGGAAAAATCGGAACAACAGCAGCCGTACAACCTGCTATTGAAGCGCTCAGAGATTCTATCGAAACAGTAAGAGCCAAAGCGGCTCAGGTTCTCGGGGAACTCAAAGATACCGCTGCCGTCGAATTTCTCGAAAAAGCGACCAAAGACTCTTCAGAAGTCGTGCGCGGCCTTGCTATAAAATCACTCTCGCTCATGGCTGACGCCAGAGTGCCTGAGATAATAATTGCCTCACTTTCAGACAAAGCTGAATCAGTAAGAACAATGGCAGTTGTAGTGCTGGGCGACCGACGCGACCGCATTGCCCTGCCCTACCTTGTTAAATCACTCGAAGATGCCTCTGAAAAAGTTCGTGAAGCGGCAGCTGAAACGCTCGCCAAAATCGGCGATCCCAATTCTATCATGCCGATGCTGGCACGCCTTGACGACCCGTCTCCCATTGTACCCCTCGCATGCAGTGAAGCAATCGTCAGCTTTGGCGAAAATTCATACGAAGTTCTTATTGAAGCCCTGAAACATCAAGAAGAACGCATCAGACGCCATGCATGCGATCTTCTCATAAGAATCGGCGCTGCTAACCTCATCAGAAAACTTTTAAAAATTGCCCAGGATCGTAACAATTTCCTGCGCGAAAACATCGCCCGCATACTCGGCAAAATTGGTGATAGCAGCGTTGTAGAAACCCTGATGCACATGCTGACAGACCGCAGCAGCGCAGTAAGGAAAACGGCAGCTGAATCCCTCGGCGCTCTGCGTGACATAAGATGTCTGGTTGCACTCAAGCAGGGTACCCGCGACCAAAGCCGCGAAGTCAGAATGGCCGCCAATATGGCCCTACAAGAGATTTTTAAAGCTCATAAGCTGAACTGATTTTTTACAATAAAAAAAGACGTCCATACGGGCGTCTTTTTTTTATTACAAAAAATCTGCGCCACAGTTTCATGTGAAACCCTCAAAGTGTTATGTAAACCTGGCCGTTAAATTTGCACCCAAAACAAAGTTGTTGCCTTAACAGGCAGTTAGCAATATCTTTTACAGAGATATAACAAACGAGGAACACCATGCAGGAATTCTTGATGAGGCCAATGTCCATATTGCCCTGCTCACGCAGACTAACTTTTATTCGCGCCGAAAATTGCCATCTTTTTGACACCGAGGGCAAAACTTATCTCGACGCCTTTGCCGCGAATGGCGATATAGTGGCTGGTCACGCTGAACCTCTTATACGTGATGCGTATGCAAACCCTTCCGAAGATTCTTCTACCAGGCTGCTTAAAGAACTCACACGGCTTCTACCCGGCTATCTCTCAACATTTCAATTATTCAAATCTGGCGTGCAAGCTGTAAGAGAAGCCTGCGAAATATCACGCAGATATCGAAACAAGTCTCATATAATAGGCATTTCAGAAGATGCCACCCAGAACAATTTTCTGATACTTGCCTCAAGTGAGGGAGACAGCTTTACACCGCTTTTTTCAATTGACACGAACTTTGAGCTGATAAGCCATGCCGGCACTAATCCGCCGGTAATTGGCCACAAAAAATTGTCTGCCATAAATACATCTCCAAGAGGTGCCTGCCTGTCATCTTTTGAGAATTTTTTCTCAGAGCTCACCGATCAGACCGCCGCAATTGTCATAGAACCATCTGCGGGAGTCGGCGGAGCAATAGAATCATGCCGAAAATTTTTTGGCATGCTTGAAGAATTCTGCCTGGCCAACGGCATAGACCTGATTTCCAATGAGACGCAGTGTGGCTTGGGGCGCACCGGCAGTCGACTTTTCGGGTTTCAGCTGTTAAATATACACCCAAATATCGTCTGCATCGGCCCCAGCCTTGCAAACGGTTACCCGATTGGCGTCTCAGT
>SABV01000271.1 GCA_009928855.1 Erysipelotrichia bacterium
AAAAAATTGCGACCACCCGCGGCAATTATGGCGAGTGCGGCTTCTCTGCCCAGTTGTGCGGCATCTTCAGGCTTGCCTGTGTGTAGATTGCGAATGGTTTGTGTGCCGTCTGGCGTACCAATAAATGAATACAACTTGACCATGTCGTTTTGTAATTCGGCGTGAACTGCCATTGGTGTCTGGCAGCCCCCCTGAAGCTCTGCAAGAAAGGCTCTTTCGGCGTTTGCTCTTGTTTGAGCCGCTGCATCGGCAAATTCTGAAAATATCGGCAATAAGCGTTGCGCATCTTCGCTGCGACATTGCAGGGCCAGCAAACCCTGACCGGCCGGAGGTGTCATTTCTTCAAGGGAAAAGTGATGGCTAACCCGGTCGCCCCATCCGAAGCGCATCAAGCCGGCGGTTGCGAGAATTATTGCGTCGATTTCGCCTTCTTCGAGTTTTTTAAGACGCGTGTCTAGATTGCCTCTAAAATCAGAAAAGTTGAGATCGTTACGCAAAACGCTCAGTTGTGAGCGTCTACGCAGACTTGAAGTGCCGATTATTGACCCTGCCGGTAATTCTTTGAAGCTTTTGTATTTTATTGATAAAAAACAGTCGCGCGGATCTTCCGGGCAGCCGACCGCGAGAATGGTCAGGCCGTCAGAGATGGCGTGTGGCACGTCTTTAAGGCTGTGAACGGCTATGTCTATACGATTCTCAAGCAGCGCCTGCTCGATTTCTTTTATAAACAGACCCTGGCCGCCAACTTTGAACAGTGGCATGTTGGTGATCTGGTCGCCAAGTGTTTTGATGACAATTTCTTCAAATTCAACATCGGGGGCTGTGTGTCGAGATATATCAATCGCGTGGCGTGTCTGGTGCAGCGCTAGTTTGCTTCCTCTTGTTCCGTAGCGTATTTTCATGCTGTTTCTCTTTTTTTGTGATTGTCGGGCAGGCTTCGCAGCGGCGATTCGGGGAGGCAATCTTCAGGAAGCCCGAGTATTTCACTGATCAGTTTCAGCTGTTCAAGATCGGCCGAGCCCTGATTCTTCAGTGCCACTATTTGATTATGCAGCCATTTTGCCATCAATGATCGGCTGCATTGGTCGAATGCTTCTTTTTGTGCGTTATTCAGCTCGGGATGCTGAGCTGTAAATTTTTCGACTTCAGCTGTACGAAGTGTTTCTGCCTGTTCTCGCAATTTTCTTATAAGAGGCACAACAGTAAAGGCCTGAACAGAGGTTTGAAACTGCGATGCTTCGTATTGTACTATTGCCCGGGCTTTTTCTGCTTCTACGCGTCTTTGCGAAAGATTTTCGTTTACCATGTTCTGTAGATCATCAACGTCATAAAGAAAAACATTTGAAATGCTCTGACATTCAGGTTCAAAATCTCTTGGAACGGCAATATCGATTATAAAGAGAGGTCTCTCACTTCGGCTTTGTACTACTTTTTTGAGGCGTTCGTGAGTTATTATGGCTGTTGGCGCGGCGGTAGATGATATGACAATGTCGCAGGCGGCGAGCAGTTCGTCGAGGCGTTCAACAGGCAGAGCCTGGCCATCGAATTTTTCTGCAAGTTCCTGGGCTGATGATTCTGTTCTATTTACAAACAACATTTTTTTTATGCCATTCTCACGCAGATGCACGGCTACCAGGCTTGCCATTTCCCCGGCACCAATTACGAGCGCTGTTGAAGTTTTTAATGGGCCAAAAATGCTTCTGGCAAGGTCTACGGCAGCTGATGCGATCGAAACTCTGTTTTCAGAAATTCCGGTTTCGTTGCGCACTTTTTTGCCGACTTCAAGAGCCTTCTGAAATAATCGGTGCAGTTGTTTGCCGACGTAGCCTTCATTTGTAGAATATTTGTAAGATTCTTTTATCTGGTGCAGAATCTGATTTTCGCCTATAATCATTGAATCCAGGCCTGCTGCCACAGAAAACAGGTGTTTAACAGCACCTTCGTCGATATGTTCATAAAAATATTCGCTCAGATTTTCGTAGTTTATGTTCTTTTGCCCCAGCAGTGCGATAAAGCTTTGTCTGGCTTCGCTTCGACTGCCTGAGTAATAAACTTCAACGCGGTTACATGTGTAGACCGGCACTGATTCGAGGTTGCAGGCGTCAATGCCCGGAATGGGTTCTTCGCAGAGTTGGGCAAGTTTTTCGCGAATAGCTACTGGGGCTGATTTGTGATTTAACCCAAAAACAGTCAGAGACATGCCAGAATCTCCTGTCTGATGGCTTCGCTGCCCTCTATTTTTAGTCTTTCGAGAGTTTCTTCTGTCACCCAGCCGGCGATAAAGTCCTGTTTTGAGCCATTTATCAGCTGCGACGCTTTTATTGCCGGTCTTAATTCTGCAAGCAACTGTGAAAGCTCTGTCAGCTCAGGAGTTATTATTTTAGAGAGTTGTTGGTGAATAAATTTTGAAATGGCTGGCACACCACCTGCGACGGTCGAATTGATTATTTCGCCTCTCGCAAGGGTGGTGCCGTTTATGAAGTTGCTTTTGGCAAAGTCGTCGCAGCGGTTGAACAGCAGGCCAAGCCTTTGGCATGCTGTAGCGATTGAAGTATTGACCTCGTCGTTGTCTGTGGCAATCAGGGCCAGAAAAAATCTTGTCGTTACGTCGTCTGGCAGTGCGCCTCTTTTGATGAATTCAGTGTCTGGCAGCGTGTAAAATTCTTCACAAATATCCGGTGCGATAACTGTCAGCTTTGCCCCGGCTTCGCTGAATTGTCTCGCCCTGCGCAGCGCGACTTTGCCGGCGCCAATAATCAGTATGTCGCGATTGTGAAGGTCAACAAACAGAGGCATATATTTCATTTTATAGCCTCACTGATTGGCGTTAAAAGGGGTTTCCAGTGCTCGCTGGTTTCAGGCAGCGTTATCAGACCCAGCGACAGGAAAAAGCCTGCTATGGCCAGTGTGGCCATGCGCGAGCCGGTTAACTTAAGAGGTTTGCGTGCCAGAATGACAAACATGTAGAAAGTAAAAAGCAGCAACGAAAATATATGTTTGGAACCCGGTGCAAAACTCGAAAAATGAGAAAAATTGCCATATAAACCAACTGTCAGCCCGCAGAAGAATGTTATTGTGCCGACGGTTATCAATTTAAAAGTCAGGTCGTCAAGACGGGCAAGTGGCGGAAAGAAAAATACGGCCCGAAGTCGGTTCTTTTTTTTGAGGCGGCGCACCACGAATAAATAAGTTAAAGACGAAATGGCGGCGATGAAGAAAAAACATTCGCCCAGAATAGCCAGCAGAAGATGAATGGCAAACCATTTATGGGTAAAATGATCGCCGGCCAGCGTGCCATCCGCAAAAGTAGAGCAGAATAGAAAAACTATGCTGGCCGGAACGGTAAATATGCTGAAGAAACTTTCCTGTAGGCCCTTTTCTATGAAGATTGTGCTGATGCCAAGGCTCAGAGCACCGATAACAAACAATGTCTGATAATGAAAGCCGTTGTTGCCATCGGTAAAAATTTTAAATGCCATAATGCTGTTGCAAGCAACCCCAATAAAGAGCGACAGCGCAGAGTGACTTTTTAACGAACAATCGGCAACCTTTTCTTTTATGCGAAAAAAGGTTGCCAGAACGTAAGCTGTAGTTGTTGCAAACAAAAGAAGCTGCATCTTGCGAAGATATTAACACAAGCCCTGCAAAAGTACAATAATCGTTACTTTTCGAATTTGAAGCGGTGATCGTGAACCGAAAGACGACCGTTCAGATGGCGGGTGGGCTGGTGGCAGACCGTGCAGTTTGTGCCGGGTGATTCGGGTGGGTGGTCAGTGCGGTCTGTGTGGCAGGTTATGCAGTATTGATCGTGGGTAAGAAATTGTGAGTTGTCTGCCGTTTTTACATTTCTGAAATTCTGACAGTAGTCGCAGGTTAAGCCGCTGGCGAGAAACATGCGCGATTTGAGAAATTCCCACTGGTGACGGCGGTCTTCGTAAGTTTCGTCGCCGGCGAAATTATCTGGCGTCTGGCCCGGCTTGGGAGTCAGCCCTGAGAAGAATTCTTTCAGATCGTCGCCGGGTCGGTAACCAACCGGAAAATGGTATTCTCCGGTGTTGTCTATGCCGGAAGTGTGACACGCGGTGCATATCATTTCCTGACGTTCAGGGGTCATGCTCTTCAGCGAGGTTATGTATTCGGGTGATTTGGTTCTTATATGGTTAACGCCTGGGCCATGGCAGCTTTCGCAGCCAACGCCCGCTTCGGCGAAGCTATCGTTTTCGGCAGAAAATCCGGTGGTATGACAACCTGCGCATTGTTTCAGCCATTCTCTGGAGCGCCATCCGTAATCGTTGACCGGCAGCCACGCTTTTTTGTTGATGTCCCATATTTTGGGCAGAACAACCAGCGAGCCGCTGGCTTCGCCAACAAAACGATGTACGTAGTGAGAGCCCAGAACCCATATGATTTTTCCGCGCGGGATACCGAGATCTTCTACAGGAATCTCTTTTTGATCTTCAAGTTGCCGCAATTTTCGTGTCATACGGGCATGCGGGGTGATTTTCCATTGATCATAAATATCAAGATGGCACTCTTTGCACGACTCTGAACCGGCAAAGTTGCTATTGTCGAATGCTTTTGGGCTATGCAGACTGCCCTGAAAAACGTCGGTGCCGGCGGGGTGACATTTTGCGCATAATTGCCCCTCATTATTAGTGTGATTGAGCAGATAAGTGCTGTAATTGTCTTTTGAGCTCGGGCTTATTGCCAGTGGCGCCCATGGCGCCGATGCGATGGGGTTTGCGTGTGGCGAGTGGCACGTCAGACAGCTCATGAATTCGCCGTCTTCCAGCGGAAGGTCGGTTCCGTTTTTGACTTTTGTGTCGGTGGGATGGCGTTTCATTGATTCCATGGCATGGCAGGTCAGGCACCATTTGCCGGCACCTTTTTTCAGTCGGGGGTCTACCGATTCTTTGTAAGTGTGTGGGCCGTATTCAGACTTATTCGGAGGCATATGATGGCAGGTGAAGCAGCCGGCTTCCAGTGCAAATTTCTGGTGGTCGGCTGCGCCGAGAGA
>SABV01000272.1 GCA_009928855.1 Erysipelotrichia bacterium
CTGATAAGCTTCGGTTGCATGACAGTTGCAGTTTTTCCTTTTATAAATGCCCGTATGGGCAGCGCTGTTTCTTATTGAAATACCTCACCAAGATCAGATGCGTCAACTGCGAAGTAGGTATTCGTTTTGTCTGAACCATTCTGCATGGCGGCGCCGACACGAACGATTAAAGGAATGCGTTTGAAAAGCAAAATCTGGCTACGCAATTCAATACCGCGGTCATAGCGCCAGTTAAAGCCGCCCTGATTATTAACATCACCCATTTCCCAGAAAACTTCGGCAATCATGAACTCGTTAAAGACCCAGCTCATAAAGCGCGGAAATTTGAAATCAACCGGATGACCCAGATGCAGAGCAAAGGTTCGCAACTTGTCGCCAGACTTGAAAGCTCCGTCATAACCACGCATGTAATCGATTCCGCCCAGGCTCAGGTCGTCAGGCCGACGAATATTGTTTTCTTTGTCGTCTTCTGCCAGCCAGGTGCGGGCAGTAAGAACCCAGTCGGATCTGAGCGGAAAATATTCGTTCCAGCGCAGCGACATGCTGTCATAGTTCATGTCGCCATCAAGAAATTCGTTGCCGCGTTTGTAAGAAGCTGTTACAGTGCGGCCTCGTCGCGGAAAAACTTTCCAGTAAGGTTCGGTTCTGATGGCGCGATGATTGATGTTTGCATAAAAAGAATGGTCACGCCCAACAGTAGGCAGTGGGGCACCATTCTGCGGAATCTCGGCAATGCCGCGTTTGGTAAGATCCATACCAACTGACATTGTTGTAGAAAGGTTCAGAGGGTATTGAACATCGAGCACTTTGGCCATGCTGCGTTCAAAGAAATCGGTGGCAAGGTAACTCTTTTTGCGCACCTGGTCAACAACCGAGGCAGTGACCTTAAACAGGCCAAAGCGTTGCATATAAACGCTCTGATAGCCGACATTCTGGCTGCTCACACCGTAAGTTGGCGCCACAACAATACTGCTTCGCCCGAGACGGTCGGTTCTGTAACTGTAAATACCAAACACAAAGCCGTCTTCATCTTCGCTGAGCAGTGGAGTCCAGTAACTCGTATGGTATTCGCGGTGATAGCCGGTGCTTTTAACGGGTTTAAGATCTGCAACGACGACTGTCGAAGAAGCCGGCAAGGGCACTGAATCATGAAATTCAGGCGAACGCGCAATTGACGTTTTCCAGAATTCGCCCATATCAAGGGTTACCAGCTCGATCTTGTCATCGGCGAAGCTTACATCCCAGACGCCGCCGGGCAACTGTGTAAATTTTTCAACTGTGTTGGCATCTGTATTGATCGAAAAAAGCTGGGTAGTGTAAAAATCTTTTTCGGCAGCAAACCACAATCGCCCGTTTTCACAGATCAGCCCCCTGATATCGCCTTCAGAAGCAAAAATCTCGACCGGCTGCCTGTTTGTATCGTCATTTTTAATCGAAATTACGGCCAGACGCTTTTTAAAGTCACCCGTCTCAAAGGTATAATAAAGTTCTCGGCATGACCTGCTCAAAGCAAGATCAAGAGGTCTGATAGATGGGTCAAAAGTAAATTCTACCTGGGTCGAATTTTTAAATTCGGGGTCTACCGACATTACCCTGGTAATGCCGCCCTTAATCGAGGTATAAAAAATACGACCGAATTTTTTGCCAAGCGGCTTAAAACTGCCGGCCTCGTTCACTAGACAACGGCTTTTGCCATCTGGTGCAACAGCCCAGAGACCAAGTCTGCGCTGTTTCTGGCTGTTTATCCAGTAACGACCGATAACCACTTCGCGAGAAAATTCATCAACCAGCAATAGTGGGTGAACATTTTTGAGCAACAAAACAGGTTTTTTGCCGTTCTTTTGATAAAACAGATCATAAGTTTCTGTGCTGTAACGACGCGAAGACACCCAGACCTTTTCTTCCGGGCTCAAGTGGCGCAAAGATCGAAAAAATTTTCCGCCGATTTGCCGGTCTTCGATCTCTACGGGCTGCAATTCTGCTTTTTCTTTGAACTCATTACATTTTTCACAGACATTCTTTTTATAGCTGTTGAAAGCCTCGTTGAGGCTCACCCCGTAATGGTGCCGAAAAAGCTTCTCGAAGCTGGCAGGCTTTCGAAAGATGCTTTTCATCAGCTCTAACGCCGCGCCTTTTTTGTATGTGCGTTCCCAGTATGCAAAGATGCTGTGCGCCTGAAAGCGCATTTCTTCGCGCACCAGCGTCGGCTGACTGAGTATTGTGTTCAGTTTATCGAGACTGTAAAGACGATTATGACGGGCCATGTCGAGCAGACGGCTGTAGTGAATAGAGTCGAGTGAAAAAGCATAATTAAGGGCCATGCCATCCATAAACCATTGCGGAACAGCAAGCATTGCAAGCTGGCGACGCCACGAATTACTGGAAGAAGCCAGAGTTCGCAAAATCATGATATTAGCGAGTCTCAGTGCAAATCGTTTTTCGAGCGAATACGCGCGAGTAGAAAGCACGCCTATTTCTTCGAACATGCCAAGACTGATCCAGTCGAATTCGGCGTCAGACGAACTGCTGATGCGATCATCATGGTCATTGAGAATAACGGTAGCTTCAAAATTTTTCTGATCCGGAAAATGCTCAACCATTTTCTGTCTTACTTTTACGAACCCTGCCAGGACTCTTGGTATAGAGGGCTCTGCGCTTTCAGGAAAGTATAGCCTGACCCCGTCAGAGGCGACAATTTTATAATTACCGAGCTGCCTATAAACGTCTTCAAGTTCTACAGCAGACGCTCTACCGGCCACCAGACAGACAAAGACTGCCAACACAACCAACCATTTGTTTAACTTTTTCATATTTCCCCTCTGGTTCAGCCTTCGGCTGTGCGAAAATTTCTTTTGGGTCTGAAGCTTCTGCGTGAAAGTTGCTCAAGCTGCGGAAACTCGATTTTCATTGAGTTTTTGCCGCACAGTTTTTCCCAGGATTTAATCAAACCCGGATTAAGAGTGATTCTAAAACGGGCAGGAGGCTTGAGCGTAACTTTGACGCCCTCTGAAGAGATAATCTTGATAAAGAATGGCGTCTGCCCCGGATTTTTCTGAAGGATCTCCAGCATTTTTCTGTAATTTTCGCGGTCAGCGAAGGCAGGTGGCACCATAAAAGTGATTTTAGAAAAACCCTCTTCGTTAAAATCTTCCAGAAAAAGAACTTTTTCGGCATTTACCTTGACGGTGCCCTCTATCAGCTGGGTCTGTACGATCATAAACAGCGGCTCGTCAATCTTCAGGCGATGATGACAGTCTTCGTAGGTTTTGGGAAATATCGTCACATCGACAGAAGCATTATCGGCTTCGACAGTCAGAAAAGCCATATAGTCACCTTTTTTGGTGATATGGCGCTTGCAGGCGGTGAGAATACCCGCAATACGACAGGTCGCGCCATCGCCGGCTTCGAGAATACTGGTCAGGGAATGGGTCGAAAAAACCCGCCCCAGAGGGGCAACAGCATTAAACGGATCACCGGTAAGATAAAAGCCGAAAACTTCTTTTTCGGCAAGCAGCAGTTCTTTTTCGGCCAGTTCAGGAATATTGGGCGGCGCCAGCTCTATTTCGCCAATTCCGCCGGCATCATCGCCAAGAATGTCAAAAAATGTTGCCTGCCCGGCATTTTTATCTTTCTGCGCTGACTGCCCAGATTTGAGTGCTTCACCGGCCATTTCGAGCAACTGACTCTTTTTAAGACCAAAAGAATCAAAAGCACCGGCTTTTATCAGGGCATCTATAACGCGACTGTTTACCTGGCGGGTATCGACACGCCGCGTAAAGTCACCAAGCGACTTATATGGGCCATCTTTGAGGCGATGCTCAACGATTGAATCGACCGCGCCGGCTCCAACGCCTTTAATAGCGCTCATGCCGAAACGAATATTACCTCTATCAACTTTGAACAGCGTCTCTGAGATATTAACATCGGGCGGCAGAATTTCCATGCCCATGGTGCGGCATTCATCAACATATTCTGCAATTTTATCGGTGTTGTTTATTTCGGATGAAAGTACGGCAGCCATGAATTCAACCGGGTAATGGGCTTTAAGATAAGCTGTTCGATAGGTAATTACAGCGTAAGCTGCCGAATGCGACTTGTTAAAACCGTATTCAGCAAACCCGGCCATCAAATCGAATATTTCCTGGGCCTTCTCTTTTGCGATACCACGTTCAACCGAACCGGCCACAAAAAGCTTGCCCATTTTTTCCATGGTTTCAGCAATCTTTTTGCCCATCGCTTTGCGCAAAGCATCTGCTTGAGCCATCGAAAAATTGGCCAGAACATTTGCCGTCTGCATAACCTGTTCCTGATAAAGAAAAACACCGTAGGTGTCTTTGAGAACAGGCTCAAGATCAGGGTGCGGGTATGCCAGTTCTTTGCGCCCGTGCTTGCGTTCGACAAAGTCATCAACCATACCAGAACTTAGCGGCCCCGGGCGGTACATGGCCAGAAGCGCGATAATATCTTCAAAAACAGAGGGTTTGAGACGGGCAATAAGGTTACGCATACCCGCAGATTCAAGCTGGAATACGCCCAGAGTAAGAGCCTGCTGCAGCAGATGATAAACCTTCTCGTCATCGATCGGAACTTTTTCGAGATCAACCTCAATGCCACGACTCACCTTGATATTTTCGAGGGCATTTTTGAGAATTGTAAGCGTTTTGAGACCCAAAAAGTCCATTTTGAGAAGCCCGATGCTTTCAATCGCGTTCTTCTCATACTGAGTCATGATATCGTCGTTTTTATCCATGTAAAGTGGCACGATATCCATGAGATCCATGCTGGAAATAACGATACCGCAAGCATGTACACCCGTGTGGCGCACCAGCCCGTCAACCGTCTCGGCTATTCTAAGCAGCTTCTTCTGGTATTCGCTGCCATGTTCAAGCACTTCCATGAGATCCGGCGTTTCTTTAAGAACCTTTTTGAGGTGAGTACCCGGTTTCTCCGGCACCATCTTGGCGATGCGGTCTACCTCGGGAAGATCCATTCCCATGACT
>SABV01000273.1 GCA_009928855.1 Erysipelotrichia bacterium
CTTAGAGATCTTGAAAGCGAGCTCGAAGAGCTGTGCCGCACCAAAAGAGGGTTCTTGCGCCCCGGTTTATTAGACAGGAGCAGCTGATGCTTAAACATTCAATGTTTTCAGATTCGTATCTGAACCATCGCTTTAATGACCACGATGACGAACACAACGCCACGGCAATTTCGGGGTCTCTGGCCCTGAGTTCTCAGCAGCAGCGCGACAAAAAACTCGTTTTATGCCGCGCCAGTTCACGCACCTGGTGGGAAACTGCCTGGCAAATGAGAAAATAACAGACAAGACAAATAAAAACCGGCCGCCATGCTGATTGCAGGCGGCCGGTTTTGTTTATTAAGAAATTGGTTATCGTGACATTTTTGCAATATCTTCTGGCCAGAGGGCGAGAGACTGCTCTTTATACTGAGCCACGGCATCTGCCTGCTGATGATTATATGGTGCCAGATTCAGAACAGCGTTATATTTGTCGAATCTTTCACCACCAAGAAGGTCTTTTATTATGGTTACCGGGTTGCCTTTAAAAAAGCCTTTTTCTTCACGGGCACCAACGAGTTTGGCCGCGTCTGCTTCTGCAAATCCGATCATTCTGAACATATCGACTGTGGCAGTATTCAGATCGAGTCTGAATTCATAGAACTGATCTTTTTTGCCAAAAGCCGAAGCAAGATATTTTTTAACATTGCCGGCTTCCTGTTTAAGTTTGCTCAAATTGATCTTGCCGGCAAACCACATCTGTGGGCCAACATTGGCAAACACAGCGTTATTTTCCATGGCTTTTTTGAAAAGGTCTTCGGTATAAGCTTTATAAGAAGTTTTAACTTTGTTGAATTCTTCTTTACTTACTTTTTTCTGTGTAAAGGCTACTTTCTGCTCATAATAATTCTTGTAATTCGCAGCTGCCTGGGCATCCATGGTCACATAATGCGTGTTTTCGAGAAGAATACGATAAACAACTTTTTTATCATCAGGAAACAGCTTCACATAATTGTCTACAAATTCCATAAAATTCATCGGAGCGGTCAGCATGGTCTGAATGCACTTTTCGAAAGGCGCATTTATAGCTCTGCTGGTCATTATATCGTGCAGATGACCGGCAATTACACCTTCGGTAGACATAAGCTGCAAACCGTTTTTAAGCACTCCGGTCTTTTTGCCAACATTGCTGGCCCAGACATAGCGATCGCGACGAATGGGGTCCTGGCGTCCATAGAGAAATTCAGAAATGTTGTATTTTTTTCGGTCTTTTTCGGCAAGTTTAGGATTAGCAGGGCCATAAACAGCTTCAAACGCTTCTGCCCAACCTTCTACGTATGCAAGGCCAAGATCGGTGATAATTGGCGCATCATGACCATTTGAAGAGGTTCTCTGAATTTTCTGAAAAAGCTTGCCATACATGTCGAACATGATAGCGTGGCCGTTTTCGTGAGCGACAACAAGGTCGAGAGTGTCATTGTTCAGGGCGTCTTCTACAGAAAAAAGCTTTTTGCCTTCAGATTCAATATCAAGAATACAGATCATCGAAGTTTCGATACCAAGACGCTTTCCGGTTTTATTTTCGACCATTTCAGCGCCCATCGGAACCATGCAGGGACCGGGAGAAGGCATGAATGCTGGCAGCGGAGACTTAGCCATCAACACTACCGGAGTGCCAACAGACTGAGAAAGGAAGTTGGCTACCGCCTTCTTCTGCTCAGCGTTTAAACCTTCGGCCTTGGCGATCGCATCTTTGAGAGCCTGAAAACGGATCTGTCTGGCGGTTCTTCTGAGTTTGAGAGAGTCTTTCATTTCTTTGCTGTCATTCAGGTAAGGCATGACAGTTTTAATATGATAACCCTTTGCATCGGCAGGCATTACCTGCATTGCATCAGAAGAAAGGCTGAATACAAGAAAACCGGCATCACTGATCTTGACAGTTTTCGGAATATTAAGGGTCTTGCCAAGAAAACCGCCAATAATATTGCCTTTGCCAACGGTAAGAGGTTCCATCATTACCATGGCGCCATCGATCGGGTTCTGATCGTTAGAGACAGCGGTAACCGGCGGTCTGCCAAAAGCAACGCCCGAGAAAAGAGTGCAGGCGGTAAGAACCGCGCAAAAAGCGTATTTGAAGCGAGGTTTCAAATTTATAGCCCTCCTAAGGAGAATATCTTTGAATTGTACCGGTAAAAGATACTGTCGTCAAGCAGACTATACGACCGATTTTTCTTTTACCACGTCTTTGAGATTGTACAAGCGTTTTACGTTAAGACTTTCGACTACCTGACTTTTTTCGCCCTTAATAACCATAGCGGCGAGAATCTGGCTGACAGCCGGCGCAAGCATAAGACCGTGACCCGAGAAACCGCTGGCCTGAATAAAATTGTCGACTTCTTCAACCGGCCCCAGAATTGGCTGCGCATCGGCGGTCATTTCGTAAAGCCCCGCCCACTGCCTGACAATGCGAAGTTTATCAAGTTTGGGAAACAGTCTGGTAAAACGCTGACTCATTTCATACATAAAATGCATCGAACTGCCAACATAGGTGCCAACCGGTTCGTTCGGGTCGCCCATTCCCATCACCACGCCGCCGCTCATTTCCTGGCGGGCATAGAGCCCAATATTAAAACTTATTACCATGGGGTCCCAGAGACGTTCAACAGGCTCGGTCACAAGAATTTCATGACGATAAGGATCTACCGGAATGTCAACATTGAGCATCTGCCCGATAGTGCGGGAAAAGGCTCCGGCACAGTTGAAAAGCAACGGGGTCTGGTAAGTGTTGCCATTCTCGGTCATTACAAAAAAGGTATCGCTTTTCTTCATGATGCCTGTTACGTTTGTCCAAAGGTGAATCTGGGCTCCAAGACTCTTAGCGGCGTTGGCATAACCCTGGGTCAGCAAAAACGGGTTGATATGCCCATCTTTAGGACACCAGGTTGCCTTGCGTATCAGCTCTGTGTTTAAAAACGGCACTATTTTATGGGCCTCATCAGGGTCGATCATATCGACTTCAAGACCAAGACCACGTTGCATAGCAACGTTTCTGGCGAACTGTTGCTCTTCTTCTTCGGTGTGGGCGAGAATCAGGTAACCGCCCTGAAAAAATTCAGTTCGATAACCAAGCTCTTCTTCGAGACCTTCGAGACGTCTTACTGAATCCATGGCAAGACTGGTATTAGCCGCAGTGCTCCATTGCTGCCTGAAACCGCCACCACATCGCCCTGACGAGCCACTTGCCAGATACTTTTTTTCGAGCACGCACACATTTGTCATACCGGCGCGTGCCAGTTCATAGGCAACCGAAACGCCGAGAATACCACCACCGATAATAACCGCGTCAAAAGTTCTGTTCACTGGTTTTCTCCGTCTTCTGAGCCGTGTCTTTCGAGTTCTGCATTGATCAATTCAAAAGAAACCGGTCGATTTGGCGGTCTGAAAGTTGGCGGATAAATTTCGGCAGGCGGGGTCTTAAGCTCACGGCTGATAATCTGCGAAACCAGTCTTCGGCATGTTCTGCCCTGGCACGAGCCCATACCAGCTCTGACAAGCCTGCGTATTTCGTCTATAGTAGTTGCACCCTGCCTGATAGCGGCAATTATTTCGTCTTCGGTAACATCCTGACATCTGCAGATGATTTTCATGTATTTCTCCCTGTCAGACTCTTATCGCACGGATATCATTGATTCTATCCGCCGGAACTTCTATTGTTACGACAGCAGTTCGATCGTAAGCGGCCGGATTTATTAGCCGCAGAACTTTTGCCTTGCCAACCACCCGACCAGAACGGTCAAGAGCGGTGACTTCATGACCTTTTTCGGGCAGAGGAAGCATTTCGTAGCTCAAAGTCAGTGTTGCCATGCCCGGCGCATGCTTCAGGTTAACGATAAAAATAGCAAGCCCCGGACACTTGGGAACACACGCGCCACAGCCAGTACACGTTTCGAAATCAAGCTGTGGACGATCGGTAATACCCTGCTGCATTTTTATTGCATTTACCGGGCATGCAGACACGCATGGGTCGCAGGGAATATCCTGCAAACACTCTATTATCGCTACAGGCCCTTTTTCAAGTCTGACAGAAGGTGGCAATACTGCTTTAAGTTCTTCCGCGCTTATGATTCCCGTATGTTTTAACATGCACCAACCTCCTTAAGCACGCGTTCACGGCCCCAACGAATACGTTCTCCGGTCGAACCGGACCTGAGGGTTCTCAGCTCTTCTCTTGCCTCAGCCACAACGGCCTCAGCAGCCTCCGACCTGCCATAAACACTCTCGTATGCGCGTGCTCCGGCAATTCTGCCTGCCAGCATGGCGGTGGTAGCTTCTTCTATGCCTGAAGCATCGCCTGCCACAAAAATATCGGGGTTGGTAGTGCGCATTGAAGAGTCGCATAATGGCACAAGTCCGCCGAGTTCACCGACATAAACCATACGGCACTGAGCCTGTTGAAAAAGGTCGATCAGCGGAGTCAAACCAACTGCGAGACAGATGCAATCGCATTTTAATTCAAATTCTGTGTCGGGAAGCGGCTGAAACTTCTCGTTGACTTTGCAAAGCACAGCACCTTCGACGCCGGTTTCGCCGAGAGCCCTGAGTATGGTATGCGAGGTAAAAATCGGCACCCCAAGTCTTCTGATTTTGCTGGCATGAACCAGATAACCACCAATAGTCGGCATGCCCTCTACCAGCCCGACAACTTCTACGCCAGCCTGCATCAGCTGATAGCTTACAATCAGTCCGATATTACCACTGCCGACCATGAGAATTTTATGACCCGGCTTGATACCGTGCACGTTCATCAGCGTCTGAACACCGCCAGCGCCGTAAATACCGGGCAAATCATTATTTTCGAAAGCCAGACTGTTTTCGGTGGCTCCGGTACAAACAATGGCTGCCTGATACATGACTCTTTCGTAAGCGCTCTGAGAAAGAATGCCCGCTTCTTTATTGCTATAAAACCCAACTGCTGCGGTATTTTCAAGAACTGTCAGACGATCGGCTGCCGCAGC
>SABV01000274.1 GCA_009928855.1 Erysipelotrichia bacterium
GTGTAAGCTTTTTAAGTGGATATATGTATGTAGTCTCTAAATCTCCAATAGTTTATACCCGCGAATCGATTGAGAAAAAGCTTGCTGTTAATGATGATTTGGTGAAGGAAATAAAATCTAAATTTACCACAGAACAAATGCTGGCATGGAAGGACGCTCCTGACGATTCATGGAAAAAGTGCCCCCTGACCATTAAAGACGACCACCCGATTCTTGAATACCCCGAAGAAATTGTCAGGTTAAGCAAAAGCTGGTAATCGGTTGACATGGGCTTTGTTTCTCTGTTAACCTTCTTAGCTGTATTTTATCTTTTGTTATTTTCTGGAGTTACACCAAGTGGTCAGAAACCTGTCCATTGTCGCACTGGTCATGATTGGCCTCCTCGTTGGCCTGATAGTGCACGATTATATGCAGATCCCAACCAGAAATCTGGTCATCTTTTACACATCAAATCTGCGAGGTCAGATAAAACCTTTTGCCGGAACGATTCAGGATACCCAATACAGCCAGGCTGGTGGACTTGCTTTTATAAAAGGCTTTATTAACGAAACTGCCGGTGTTTTCAACTTTAACCCGGCCAATGTTTTGCTTCTCGACACCGGCGATGCACTGTTTGGCACGGCTGAAGCCTCTCTTACCATGGGCGAAGTTCCTCTGCGCCTCATGGGAAAAGCCGGATACGACGCCATGACCATCGGCAACATGGAATTTGAATATGGCTTTGAAATATTAAAAACCTTCATCAGCAGCAACAATGTGCCGATGCTTGCCTGCAACTATCGAGATGTAGTTTCCCCTGTTGGCGAAACATTTAAAGGTGGCATTATCGTCGAAAAAGGCGGTATTAAAGTTGGCATTATCGGCCTTGGGCACGGTTTTCTCTCTCGCAATACCCGCCAGGATAATATTGTAAATCTCGAAATCGCAGATATGCGTACTTCAGTTCAGCAGGCATCGGCTCAGCTTAAAGAACAGGGTGCCGAAGTAATTGTGTTGCTTTCGCATCACCCGGAAGTGGGAAACCTGGAAAATCCTGCGGATGTTTTTCCTGATGTCGATATTGTCATCGGTGACCTCATAGGACCGGGTGCCGTAGTTACAGGGCGACCGATGATCTGTCAAACAGCTCCCAGCCGTGGTGGCGGCATCGGAATGGTCAAAGTCTCTCATGTTGCCGGAAAATGGGATATAGAAAGAGGCTTTCAGAGAATTTTCGCCATCGACTCGACTAAAATCAAGCCAGATGCAACTCTGGTGGGCGAAATAAGTCGAGTTGAAGCCAAAATAGACACCTTGTTAGACGAAGTAATTACAACGAGCACTGGTATGTTCGCCCATTCATACACAGAAGAATCAGCTATCGGCAACCTGATTGCTGATTGTATGCGTGAAACAGCAGGCACTCAGATTGCCATGACCAATTCAGGGGGCATAAAAACATCCCTTGGCGAAGGTTCTGTGACCCTGCGCCATCTTTATGACATTCTGCCATTTGAGAATAATCTGGTAGCACTTGAGCTTTATGGATGGCAACTTGAAAACCTTATAGAAGAAAGCCTCTCAGGAAAAACAGGCTTTCTTCAAAGCTCTGGGATCACCTGCACATATTCAAGCTCAAACCCGCCCGGTTTCAGAATAATTCAGATAGATATAGGTGAAGAACCCCTTGAATTCGACAAAATATATACGGTTGCCGTAAATGACTTCATGCATTCGAATGATCTCGACTGGCCAGAACTTGCTAACGCCAGAACCCCTCAGATAAAGGGCCTTGTGAGAGAAAACCTCGAAAAATACCTGCGCAAAAATCCGTCAATTTCGCCATCAGCGGCAAAACGGTTTAATGATTTTGAAGAACTCGATGAAACATTGCGAAGTCAAGCTCTTTCATATGCACTGGCAAGCATGACTAAGCCATTGTCACATGATTCTACACTTAACTCAGAATACCTTCGGGCAATTGCCGAAATATTAAGACTCGAAGCCGGAGCCGATTTTTCTTTTATTCCAGTATCGCTGGTGAACAAGACAAAAGAACCCCTGTCTCTGATTACTCCGGCTCGCATCATTTCAGATTTTACAACTGCTGAAGGTGCCAGATTGATTAAAATAACGGGTGCCGATCTCGAACAGATAGTAAAATTCGCTATTTCTTCATCTACACAATCGCTTGCTTTTGCAGGGTTATCGGTAGAAACCCTGCAAGACTCAAATCTCAAAATACTCCCATGGCATACTGCTTTCGACAAAAAAAACGTGTATAAAGTGGCAGTTAATGAATTTTTTCCGAATAAAATTACTGGTTATTACGATATTTCAAATATTGCATCCAAAAAATTGTTTAATGACCTGCGCCGCACTTTTATCAACGGCCTTAGACGCAAAAATGGACAGGTAGAAATAAAACGTGTTCTTTACTGATTTTATAAGAAGTCGCAATCTTAAATTCAAAATACTTTTACTGTTTACACTTATACTGGTATTGCCCCTGGCCATACTTATGGCAATATCTGTTGACCGAACAGCCCGGGCAGCACGTCAGGACTTTAATCGCAGTCTTCACTACTCGGCATCTCTATTTAAAGAAAACCTCGAAGACCAGCTTGATTCACTAAAAATACGCGCCAAGACCGTCGCAGATTTTGAATTTTACACATTGGCCGGAATGGGCTTTACCGCTTCTGCAACCATCCCAATGATGCAATACGAGCTTATCCGATCAGGCCTTGATTATATGGCTATAATCGAAGACCGCAAGAATACAATACTCGACGAAGGAACGCCACCAGGCGAAACTTTCGCGAAGATAGTTCCCGCAATGTGCCACTCACCACTCAATGTGAATATTTACGTGATCGCCGAAGAGCCGTGGATATTTGCCTCTGCCATGATCACCAAGCTCAGAACAGAAAAACCGCAACATGTTGTGTTTGCCCAGAAACTGCCTCGCGATTTTGCCGACAAGCTAAAACGCCTGACAGGAGCAGAATTCACCTTGCTGTATGCCGGCAAACGCATTTTGACCAGCCAGATGGATATATACGGCAAAAGACAAACCGGCAATTCTCCGAAAGATCCTGATGTAAACCAGGGGAAAACCGAAATTCTCGGCACATCATACTCATTTGTAAGAGAAGAAGCCCTTAAAGGCAGAATTTCAGAAACCATACGCCTTGAAATAGCTCTACCAGACTCGGAGTATAACATTCTCGGGCGCACCATACAGCGCGACTTCATCATTTTTGGCCTTCTTGGTCTGATTTTGGCGCTGGTAACAGGCACCGTTCTTTCGTGGCATATTGCCGCCCCCATCAACAGCCTTGCCGAAAGCACATCAAGAGTTGCCGCCGGCGATCTATCTATTTCTACAGACATTTTGCGCAGCGACGAGATAGGTGTTCTTTCAGATAATTTTCGCGAAATGGTCACAAGCATAAAAAACGAAAAAGACCTGAAAGAACGACGCATGAAAGAGCTGAACACTCTCTTCGAAATAAGCAACGCAGTAAACCTTTTTACCGAATCCGAAGACCTGCTGAAATTTGTTCTTACTCACGCCATAGAGGTTCTTGAGGCCGAACGAGGCTCTATAATGCTATTAGACGACCAGACAGACGAACTCATGGTTAAAGTCGCCTCAGGCGGAAGATACAGAGCATTCACCAGTGTTCCAGTCAAGCTTGGCCAGGGAATATGCGGTCAGGTGGCACAGACAGGTTCAGGAATCATTTGTAACGATGGTTTTAAAGATGCCCGTTTTCGCAATTTTGGCAGTCTAATGCCCGTTGAAGATATTAACACTCTTATATGCTCGCCACTCAAGTTTAAAGAGGGCACAATTGGCGTGTTGAATATTGTAAACAAACGCAGTGGCAATGAATTCAACGACAATGACCTTTCACTGCTCAGCCTGATTTCTTCTCAGGCTGCTGTTACCATAGAAAACAATAAACTTTACGAACTCTCTATCACAGATGGAATGACACGGCTGTATGTGCACCGTTATTTTCAAGCCCGACTCTCAGAAGAGCTCCTGCGCGCAAGACGCTATGGGCTCAGTCTCAGCCTGATAATGATCGACATCGACAACTTCAAAAAATTCAACGATACCTATGGACACCAGGTTGGCGACCTCGTAATTCAAAAAGTAGCACAAAGCATCAAAGAAACCGTGCGCACAGGCGTTGATATTCCATGCCGCTATGGTGGCGAAGAAATGTCGATAATTCTTCCAGAAACGCGATCAGAAGAGGCACTGCAAACAGCAGAGCGTCTTCGCGAAAATATCGCCGCATTGTCAGTTCCCCATAGCTCAGGAAATTTGCGTATAACAGTGAGCATCGGTATTGCATCATACCCTCTGCACGCCCATGACCGGGAAGCCCTGATTCAGGCATCAGACAGGGCCCTGTATACAAGCAAGGGAGCCGGCAAAAACCGCTCAACCCTTGCCTCTGAGCCCACAGTATGAACCCGTCTATTGCGTCTTTGCTGGTGATTCTATGCGGCATTTTGCGCAGCACTGACCTTTATTTCCGCAATTCGATGGTCAAAGCTCTTCCGGTAATAGTTCTCATATCGTGGGAACACATGGTAAACCTGGCTCTGTTGCTACCCCTGCTGTTCACCAAAGCCAAAGAGTTTCGCAAATTGGGCGTTAAAGACCTGCTGCTCTTTATAATGGTAGGTTGCGGCGCTTCAGCAATGGGAATTCTCTGCTTTTCAGAGGCTTTTCATTATATAAACCCTGCTCTGGCCGTTTTGTTGCAAAAACTCCAGCCAATCATAACCATACTTCTTGGCACTATTCTGCTCAAAGAAAAAATTACCGGCCGATTTTTTGGCTGGGCTTTATTGGCAATTATCTGCTCATATTTTGTGTCGTTCGGCCTCACAGACCCATTCACCGGCGAGTGGAAAAAGATAGCGAGTGGTGCAGCCTACGCAATGCTTGCGGCCTTTTT
>SABV01000275.1 GCA_009928855.1 Erysipelotrichia bacterium
ATTAAAAATATGAGGAACCGTTGATGATAACGAGAATTGCATGGCGGAATCTCTGGCGTAATCGTCGCAGAACACAGCTAACAATGGGTGCGATGATATTTGCCTGTGCCATGCTCGTTTTTTCGCTTGGTTATTATGACGGCATGCTCTGGAACCTCATTAACAATGCCACCGCGAAAGAAAGCGGTCATATCTGCATCGCGAAAGACGGTTACCTGGCAGCGCCAGCCATTGACGACAACATTGACGAAACCTTCAAAAAGACCATTCTGGAGCAGCACATACCCGAAATAACTGGAGTATGTCAGCGTTTGAATGTTTTTGCGCTGTTGAGCTGCGGCAAGGACAACAAAAGCCGAACACAGCCGGCGCAAATAATGGGCGTTGATTTTAAAGCTGAGCTTGGTGCAAGCCATCTTGCCGAAGAAATAACCACCGGAAACTTTTTAAGCGGAGAACCGGGCGAAATTTTGCTTGGGCGGGGACTGGCACGCAGAATTAACGCGAATATTGGCAGTGAAGTCGTTTTTTTCAGCAACGCTGCTGACGGGTCGATTGCCGCCGAAATCCTTTTTGTAAAAGGAATTTTTAATTCTGGCGACAACCTTAAAGACAGTAGTCTTGCAATTGCCAACATAGGTCAGATGCAGAGTCTCATGGCGCTTGATGGCAAAATACACAGCCTGCGAATTTTTTTAAACAACCCCATGATTGCGCAACAATTCACGCAAAAACTGGCAGACCCCGCCAAAAAAATCAGCGCAACGCCCTGGCATGACATGTTTCCACAAATAGCCGATCTTCTGCGCGTCTGGAAAGGCATGCAACTGTTCACAACTGCCGTTTATTATGCAGCTCTCGCATTGATAACCCTCAACACAGTGTCTATGGCATTTTTTGAGCGCAGGCACGAATTTGCCGTAATGCAGGCGATAGGCCTTACCAGAATAAAACTGGCAACAATGATACTGGCCGAAAGCCTTTTTATGGCTACAATATCGGGTATTATCGGCACTACAATAGGCTCTACGCTAAACCTGATTCTTTATTATCATCCCCTGGACCTGAGCCGATGGATCGAAAACATCTCATGGGGCGGCACGACACTGCAAGCAAGCATGTTCTGTGTTCCATCAGCCTCATCCATGCTATTGCCCCTGATAACAATGATTCTGCTTGGCTTTCTTGTAGCGGCCATACCAACTTTCAGGCTATACAGACTAAAACCCGTTGAAGCCTTACGGGAGGCATAAATGCTCTGGTTTAAACTCGGGTGGCGCAACATCTGGCGAAATCGAAGCAGAACAATGATTCAGCTGCTGGCAATTGCGGGCAGTCTTGCATTTGCAATCTGGATGCAGAACATTGCGGACGGCAGCTACGAAAAAATGATCAGCGATGGAGTGCGCATGGGCAGTGGGCACTTAAGCATGCATCATCCAGATTATCTTGAAGAACGCCGAACAGAACTTTTTTTTGACCTTCGCCCGGCAATCAGCCTGATTGAAGGCAAAACTGATGTTCTGGCAGCTTTGCCACGCCTGCATGTTCCCGCGCTGGCAAGAAGCAGCCGCGAGAACTCGGCAGCCATGGTTATCGGCGTAGACTTCGCGATCGAAACTACTATAAATCCACTGTTGCATAAGAATAAAATCATTCAAGGGCAACTGCCTGAAACCCCAGACCAGGCGTATATTGGCAGCAGACTGGCAGAAACTCTTAAAATAGGGCAAGGCAAAAAACTGGTAATAATGTTTCAGGATTTTAATGGAACAATTACCTCAAAACTATTCAGAATCAGCGGCATTTTTAAAAGCGGCGTCACCCAGATAGACAATTCAACCGTCTTTGTAGATCGAAAAAGATTTGCCGCGACTCTCGGCAACGAAAATGCTGCACACGAACTTGCGCTGATTCTGCCAAACCGGCAATGTATGCCGCCCCTTTATAGTTTATTGAAGCAGACCCGCCCGCCTGGCTCGGTATTTGAGGTATTCAGATGGGAAGAAACCTCCAGACAGCTTGCGGACACCATAACAATGGATCACACTCAGCTCAAATTCATGCTTTTTCTCTTGTATGTCATGGTGACCGTAGGCACAATAAATCTTTTGCTCATGAGCGTACTTGAAAGGAAGCGCGAATTTGGGCTTTTGCGTGCAATTGGCATGGAAAAAAGCAGAATAAGAAAACTGATCGCATGTGAAGCTCTTATTCTGGGAATCACCGGATCACTTGCCGGCTTTATGGCTGCCTGTATTGCCAGTTTTTACAGCTGGTATCACGGGCTGGACTTTTCAGATATGTTCGGAAGCCAGGAAGTTGCCGGTATGCTCTTTGAGCCCAAAATCACCAGCTCCTGGGACTGGTATTCAATGTTTGGGTTGAGTATTGCGATGATCGTCGTAGTGGTTCTGGCTTCTATTTACCCAGCAAACAAAGCCCTCAGGGTTAACCCTGCTGAAGCCATGCGAACCTATTGAGGAAAAACAAATGCAGACCGTCAAATTAAAAAATGTATCCAGAATATACAGTGCCGGACCAATTGAAGTTAAAGCAGTTGATTCAATCAATCTTGCCATGGAGACCGGCGAATTTACCGTTCTTGCCGGCCCCTCCGGAAGTGGAAAATCAACCCTTCTGAATCTTGTTGGCGGTCTCGACCGGCCAACTTCAGGCGAAATCTATCTAAACGACGAACTACTCAACAAACAGACAGATGATCAGCTCACCCAAAAACGTCTGCATAACATCGGGTTCATTTTTCAGGCATATAACCTGATCCCTGTGCTGACAGCATGGGAGAACATTCAGTTTATTTTACAGATGCAAGGCATTGAAGAAAAAAAACATGCGGAAAAAATAAGACCTTTGCTGAGCGAACTTGGGCTGGAAGGGCTGGAGCACAGACTTCCCGCTGAACTCAGCGGCGGACAGCAGCAAAGAGTGGCCGTAGCCAGAGCCATAGTTGGGCAGCCATCGATCATTCTGGCAGACGAGCCAACGGCGAACCTTGACTCAGAAGCCGCCGTAAGTCTTTTAAATATGATGCATCGCCTGAACAGAGAACAACGGGTCACTTTTTTATTCAGTTCTCACGACCAGCGAGTTATCAATATAGCTCAAAGGGTAATTTCGTTACGCGATGGCAGAGTTTATGAAGACCTCAAAAAAAACGCCAACAACTGAAAATCTTCTCAGGCAAAGCCTTGCGGCAATAATATTATTGCTGCTTGTTAGCAACCAGCTCTCTGCAGAAGCACTCAGTCTGGCCTCAAGAGAAATATTCAATTACAGCTTATGGCCAGAGGCCTACCGAACAGCCGGATTGATAAAAAACGACAGCTATACCCTGCAATCTCTAAACCGTTTCTCTTACAGCGATTCGAGTGATACTTTCAGCGTAAAATTTGAAATGGAGCTGATTTCTTCATACAATTCAAGCCCGATGACGAAACATTTTACCAATTGGGGTGCCGACAAAACGTTATCGTCATTCAAAGCCTTCAAAACCGGCGCGAAGCTGTTAACCCGAAACAAGACAACCGTAAACAGCGAAATAGAACGCCTGGAATTATTGTATAAAGCGGGAAACTTAGATGTGCAAATCGGTCGGCAACCCGTAACTTTGGGCACCAGCCATTTTGTTTCTATCCTAGACGTGCTCGCACCTGTTAACCCGGGCTACATGGACGCGTCTTTTAAGCAGGGAATTGACGTAATACGCGTCAGAAGTCTGGCCGGGGCTGGAGGCGAAGCTGAATTGATTGCAGCAGCATCCAGAAAAAGTGAAAATGGCGCCATTATCGGAAGATATCGCGACACTTTTAAAGGCTTTGACGTTGAAGTGACCGGTGGAAGATTCAATCGCCGTCGCTTTGTTGGCATCGCCTTCGAAGGTGAACATCGTAAAATTAATTTATGGGGAGAAACTGGTTTTTTCGCAAGACGTAATAGTCATGACAGGCACTTTGGGGGATTTTCAAAACAAACTGCCGTTTCATGGATAATTGGCGCAGAAAAAGACACCGGAAATAACTGGCGCAACAGCCTGGCAGTGATGCATCAGGATTTTGGCGCCCGAAAAGCAGGTGATCTAGAGGCCGCGTATGCAACTTTTCCCTTGCGAGAAGGATGGGCGCAACTGGCCGCCTCTGATTACATTATTTTCAACGCTCGCCGCGAAATGACACAACTCAATACGTTAAACGTAAATATTCTTCACAGCCTGGTTGACAACTCAAGCATGATACAGCCCGTCATCAATATCAGCACCAGCGATGAATCAGACCTGTCACTTTTTGTCTGGCTAAACAGAGGCAAAAAGCCTGTTTTTAACAATAACCGGCTCTCTATACAAAGCGAATTTGGCGCAACACAACAAGGAGTCGGGCTGATCTATCGACGCTTTTTCTAAGAGCTCAGTAACCGCTCAAGCAACCGCATCTTCTAATCCAGGTTTAAATATGTGATTCTGCTGTTAACTTTTTAACAGGAGAATCAACACATGAACGCAGTTCAAAAAGCCAAGAATGCCAGGCAATGGCAATCACATTTACAGACCTGGCGGTCCAGCGGTCTAACTCAAGCGGAATACTGGCGGGAACATAAGCTTAGTGAAAAGGCATTTAATTACTGGGTCAGAAAAAATCGCCAACATAACTCCCTGCAGCTGGTCCCTCTTAAAATTCAGCCAGCGGTTCTGCCAACCAAAGTTATAACAAGCAGAGAGCTTAAACTTAGAATAGGCCGCAGTGCCTGCCTTGAAATTCCTGCAGATTTTGATCCAGCGGCATTTGAGAAAATAATCAGACTGGTTGCTGATATATGATTTTTCAGAGTGGTTTTAAAGTATATATTGCTGTTGGCTCTGTAGACATGCGTAAAGCCATAGACGGATTATTATCTTTGGTCGCCTGTTATAGCTGAAATGAGGATATGCCGTATCACCAAATAAACCAC
>SABV01000276.1 GCA_009928855.1 Erysipelotrichia bacterium
TCAAACAGGCTTCCCCACCACATCGGGGATTGAAACAGACATAGTGAACTCCTAATGCTCTCATCCAAAGACACCTCAAACAGGCTTCCCCACCACATCGGGGATTGAAACTTACTCGGTTCTGTCAGGCTGGAGTGTGAGATCGGGGTTTGTGGTCTAAAATTCACAGACACAATATATTGCGTATTTTTTTGAATAATGTGATGTTTATTGACTTCTACCTCTACTGTCTGGGTTCGTCACTTTATCAGCCAGGCAATATTTTGAGGGAGATAAGATTCATGAAAATTCACAAACTGCTTTATACTGCTATTTTCACAGTCACAATTATTCTTCTGGCATCGCCAGTCTCTATTGCCAGCCCAAAGCCCGAATTCAATCTGACTCCTGAGACCGCAATCAAGCTTATTTTGCTCGACAAAATGCGCTCAGGCGACTCAAAAAAGAATGAACAGGTCAATTATAAAGTTGATGAAGATGTATTGGATCAAAATAATAACATCCTCATCAGAAAAGGCACACCAGCCTATGGGACGGTTCTTAATTCGCGGCGATCTGGAATGCTTGGCCGACGAGGTTCTCTAGATATATCTGTTGAATACACCAACGCTGTGGATGGCCAAAGAGTTAATCTTCGGGCTAACAAAGAACGTCGTGGTGGTGGCAGCAAAGGTCTCATCACTGCTGGAGCACTCTTGGTAGCTTGGCCGCTTGCATTCTGCAAGGGCTCAAATGTTACCATTGAGGCTGGCACAGCTATGGTTGCGTATGTCAACGACAATCTTAATATAAAGACTGCCCAAACAGATCAAAGCAACAATGGCATACAAGTTCTAGATGCATCCGAAGAGGCTTCTAGACAAAAAGTAATTATTACGCAATCTGGAGATCGCATTTCAGGGCAGATACAAACTATGCAGAATGGTGTTTACACAATTAAAACACTAATGGGCATGCTTAATATCAAAGAAACCGAAATTGCTAGAATTGAAGCAGCCGCAGATATCGAGACTGCATCACAGTCGGCTACAATTAAAAGCAATGTCAGATCTGAACTGGAAAAGAGACTTGAATTATTGAAAAAGAAAAAATCATGAGAGAGGTTTATATATGAAAAACTGTTTTATAGTGTTCTTTTGTTGCATCGGCTTTGGTATTATGCTTATAAGCACTGGCTGTGGTGGTGGCGGCGGTGGAACAGCGTCTGGCAACCCATCTTCGACTGCTACAATTGCTGAATCTGCAGCGGCGAAAGAATTTATCGCCAGACAGATCGCCATAAATTATGCTGAGTTAAACACTCGTAGCGCTTCAGGAAACATGAGGGCCAACCCAAAACGTCTTAATGAGCCCAGAGCTGCTCAGACCATTGAAACCGGCGTTGGAACTGGTAGAATCACCTACACAAACGATGTGTTTTCTATGTTTGGGGTTACTTACACTTATTCTTCTGGATACCAGAATATAACCCTGAGAGATTATCTCGGCAATCTGACCAACAACGAGAATATTTTTGATTCTATAGAACTCGACAGCCAGAACATGGCTTGCTCGATTGCTGATGGAAGTAATGTTGTTAACCTTGTTTATAATGGTAAGCTTATTCTGCAGGGGTTTTATTCAAAGAATTCATTCACCGTAAAAGCTCTGAACCTGACAATGGCAGGCAACATAAACAACCAGGATAACATCAGATGGACAATGAACGGCACAGTTACAGTTAACCAGAGCAGTTTCCCTTATCCGATTAGCGGCAGCAGTGAAAGCGGGAGCATTGTTTTCAACGGCTACACATATAATTATTCAATTGCCTATAATGGTACGAATCAGGCGTCGGTTAACCTTAGTGGTGCCGAAAATTTTACCATGCTCATCAATCTATCTACCGGCGCGGTTGTATCTTCCTCACAAAGCGAAGTAACTTCTTATGATATTCTTGGTAAATGGAAACTGGTCGAAGAAGATCGTGATGGAATCATGTTACCGGTGTATGTTAATTCTACCGGTAAAATCTCGCAGATTACTTTTAGTGCAAATAAAACTCTCTATTACGAAAATTATTCCAGAACTTCAAATTCCAATATCAACTATTGGATAACTGAAAACGTGGCACCAGAAACAATTTATGGAACCTACACCATAATTGGAAATCAATTGACGGTGACTTCTGGAAACAATTCTCTTACCCACACGATCACATTTTCCGGGAACCAATTGCGTCAAGTTAATCAGTGGGGTGAAATTTACATCTGGGAAAAAATCTGAACTTTACTACAAAAGCCGGTTCTTTAATATGGGAACCGGCTTAGCTGCTTGTATAATGCAAAAAAACAAAATAGATTTGTCTTATTTAGAGACACGATTAGGGTTTCTCTTTTGCAACAGTTTAAGCGCAAGTTCTGACCAGAGCTCAAATTGTTGAACCGGCTCTGAAAACAGATCACATTGTCTGACCCATGTAAGATTTTTCAGTTCTTCTCCTGGAAAAATATTATCCGCATTAACCCCGGTAAAAACAAAAACCAGGCCAATATGTACAAGCCCTACTGCTGTCTTCTCTTCATTGATAAGCCCAAGAAACTCTGCCGGATAAGCAGGAATAAAACCGGGAAGTTCTTCTGAAAGTTCTCTTTGCAAAGCTTTTGCAGCAAGCTCAGGCCATGGCAATGCCGGATCAGTAAAATCATCTGCTCGAAGATGGCCTCCAACGGCAATCGACAAACAACCATTGAGACGTTTTTCAGAGCCATTTCGGCTGTAAACTGCAAGTCTTTCTGACTCATCCAGCAAAAGAATATAGGGTATAACCTGTTTGTAATCGCAGTCATGTTCTGCATCAGAGCGATCAATAAACAAAGGTTTCATCAAAGCAGAGCATTCAATAAATCGAGACCAGGAAAGCTCTAATGCGTCAGAATCAGGCAACCATGCCAAAGGCAGATCAACTCTTGGAACACAAAGAATTTTTTCCTTTTTCATTATTCTACTGTTGTTTTTTCTGACTGCTTTCATCACGTAAAAGCTTCAGAACATCTTTCTCTGACTGAAGCAACAAATCTTTGCGCAGATCGTATCTGGCAAATGATGATCTGAAACCATTTTTTACCAGTTGCAGAATATCCCATCGGCTAAGACCACCTTCACTCATTCTTGCGGCACGATGAAGTTCAAAAGTCTGGTTCGTTCTTGAAATTCCAGGATTGTCGGTGTTAACAGAAACCTTCAATCCAGATGCAAGATAAGTGGCCAAAGGGTAATTTGGTCGTTCATGAGTAGAAGACAAAAAATTGTCTCTAAAACCGACAATCTGGCAATTGCTTGAAGGGCACATTTCAACGCAGATTCCGCGATCAAGAAAGTGCATCATCAAATCATTGCGTTCACCAAGTTTCAAACCATGACCTATACGTTCAGCATTCAGGGCGTAAACGGCTTTCCAGATACTGTCGGCAGAACGGGTTTCACCGGCATGCACAGTAATGTGCAAACAACGCTCAAAAAGAGGTCTGAAAGCTGGAGCGAAGGCCTCTGCATCAAACTTTTCGTCACCTGCAAGATCGAATCCAACCAGGGGAACACCATAATTGTCGTGTTCACTTTTGAGAACATTCTGCGCAAGCTCAACGTGGCGGCAACAATCGCTCATTTTGCCATGCCTGGAACCAATAAAAATCAAGCTGGCTCTCACTTGTGTTTGGCCTTTACCAAGTTCCTGCTGTATAAAACGCACGACATCGCTTTCGTCGAGACCGCCTCTTGTATAATTCACCGGAGAGCAACGCACTTCAATGTATTTTACATTTTCCTGACAACATTTTTTTATCAGTAAACGACAGACTGCCCTTATGGCGCTCTCTGTCTGGAGAAGACATGAACCTTGCAGGTCTCCCAGTGGTTCATAATAATTTATGCCGATCTCGATATATTCTGAGGGAATCTGCCATTTTTCAAAAATAAATTTATCGAGCAGATCGCTTCTGTTTTTAAACATAGATATAAAACAGCCACAAACAGCCCAAACAGGACTTTCCGTTGTTTGGGCTATTCTGACGAAAGCATCTTTAAGGCGCTTCTCACCGTTTTTTAAAAGTTTTTCTCTTATTGCAGCTGTAGAAGCTTTATCTATGAGTTTTTGCCATTCTACAACGCAATTTGCCAACTTTAATCGATATTTTTCAAGGTCTTCACTCATCGCGCCGGCAATTTCAAGCAGATCGGAAGCATCTGCAATCCCGCCGAGGTGGCAATGCAGGTCAGTTTTAGGCAATTTTCGCAGCCAGGCAATTTCTTGATCAATTTTGTCGAAAGCGCTAAATTGGCCGATGTATTCAGTCTTAAGGTTTTGAATCAATAAGGGTGGTAAAACATACAAAGCCTGAAAAGGCGTGCCATTTGCTCTTTCTGAGAGAGATTGCGCATAATGAAAGAGCATATATTTTGCTCTGGTTCTTCGCTCTTCAATGGTTTCACTCAAATCTGGTGGGCATGAAACCTGAAATTGAGTGCCGTCAATCGGTGCCATAGGCACAGGAAATCGGTCATGCGTAATTGCAAGCCCATCTTTTTCGCCTAGAAAATCAAGCAATTCAGCTCTTGGTAATTCTCGGTCTACTGTAACAGTGCTGAATAGCATTGAATTCGAAGGCGCAAGAGGCTTTGCCAGATTTTCAGGAATAGGTTTCAAGAGTATTTCAGGTAAATTACCGGCGTCTATAAGGTGCAGAAGGCGATGCCCGCCAAATAGCGATGCGGCCTGCTGCAGATCAGAGCTCATAGTTTTGCGACCGCCGGCGAGACAATAGCAGACATTCTCAGCACCTCTCTCTTCTGTTGCCCTAAGCGCCAGTCGCCAGGTCAATTCTTGCATGGCTCGAATATCATTTTGGGAAGTCAGATCATCAACACCAGCTGGAGACCATATACGAATTGAAGGTGACTTCCGGCCAAGCAATTTTTGCC
>SABV01000277.1 GCA_009928855.1 Erysipelotrichia bacterium
GCATCGCCCCAATAACGTCGATGGCGAAATGCATCTCAAAACCATGCTCGAAACGATACTGACCAACGCAAAGGACTTGCCGGTGGTGTTTCCTGTCCATCCGCGAACCGCAAAAAACCTTGCCAGCATGGGTTTGAAAGCGTCTAATCTTTTTCTGACCGAACCTTTGGGGTATCTCGAATTCAACTATCTGGTTAAACGCGCCTTTGCCGTCGTGACCGATTCCGGTGGCATTACTGAAGAAACCACTGTTATGGGTGTACCCTGCCTTACCGCCCGTGATAACACTGAACGCCCCGAGACAATAACCATGGGCACCAACGAACTCGTTGGCACTGATCCTTCCAGGCTTGCGCCCTATTTCGAAAAACTCTTTGCCGGCAACTGGAAAAAGGGGAAGATTCCTCCGCTATGGGATGGAAAAACTGCTGAAAGAATCGTTGCACATCTTGATAAGTTGATCTGAAACTTTGCAAATAAAGACTCTTTTTTATCTGCTGAAGCACCTTGGGCCAGGCTGGCTGGTCTACCGGTGCTATTATGCAATCGCCCACAAACTGGGGTTGTTCGAACGCAGAATGCCATCGGCCAGCTGGCAGACAATATCTGATCACCAGGAACGCATTGCTGCACTGGCTTTTATGCCTGACAAAATTGACAAGTCGGCTCAAAGTAGACTGAAAGACTGGGATAATGACTCAGCGTCATCACATAATGTAACCGAAGAAGCTGAAGCTGTATTGCGCGGCGAATTTTTGCTGTTCAGTTATCATCACAAGCAGTTGGGGTTCCCGCCAGACTGGCACCAGAATGCCATGAGTGGCGCGGTATATGATAGAAACCTGCACTGGTCGAAGATCGCTGATTTTGGTCAGGGCGATATAAAATGTGTTTGGGAAGCCAATCGATTCCCATGGGCGTTTGCTCTGGCACGAGCATACGCCAGAACTGGCGATGAACGTTTTGCCGAGGGTTTCTGGCTGCTCTTCGAAAACTGGCTTGATGAAAACCCACCAAATCGTGGAGTGAACTGGAAATGTGGTCAGGAAGCCGCATTCAGGTTGTTCGCTACTTGCTTTGCCCGCAGAGCCTTAGCCTGTGCTCAGGCCACCACCCCTGAAAGACTCTTGAAATGGCGAAAATTCGTTGCTTTTACTGCTGTCAGAATTGCCGGTAATCTCAATTATGCGCTGAGCCAGAACAACAACCACGGCATAAGTGAGTGTGTCGGCTTATATACTGCTGCAATGCTTTTGCCGGGTTTGCCGGATGCGGCAAAATATGTGGAGTTGGCCGAAAAAGAACTGATCGGGCAGCTGGATTCTCTAGTTTACGAAGATGGTGCATTTTCTCAGCATTCTACGGTCTATCATCGAGTGGTAATGCATGATTTGGCCTTGTATCTGGCAATCAAAAAGACATCGGGCAGCATGCCTGATCATCACATATTGCAGGCGGCTACAAGAGCTTTGCAGTTTATGGTCAACATCACTGATCTGACGTGTGGGCAGGCACTATTGCATGGGCCTAATGACGGGGCAAACATTCTGCTTTTGGCAAATTCTGACTTTCTCGATTTCAGACCTTCGCTACTCCTGCTGGCGAGCCTTCTGAACTGCCAGATCGACATGCCTTGCGGGAAGCATGACGAAGCACTGTTCTGGTTTTCGCTTGCGGCACACAAAGACGATAAGGTTATGGCTCAAAGTGCTGACCCGGCAATTGTTAAGAGTGGCTGGTTCATCTTCACCGGCGAGAATTCAAGATTGTTTTGTTATGCTCCAGAAAAGTTCATTCACCGGCCGGCACAGGCGGATCTATTGCATGTCGATCTTTGGTGGAAGGGAATACCGATTACTTTAGACCCCGGCTCGTATTCTTACAATTCAGGCGGCCAGTTTTCAGGCATGTTTTGTTCGACCCGGGTCCATAACACTGTCTGTGTGAACGATTCTGACCAGTTGAAGAAGGTCAGTCGATTTCTATATCTGCCCTGGCCACGCGCAAAAACAGACTGGTGCTCAGAGAAAAGAATTTTTACGGCAACCCATAACGCCTACCGGGAAAATGGCGTTTTACATACCAGGAAAATTCAGCAAAAAGGCCCTGAGGGCTGGTTAATTGAAGACACAGTTGCAAAAACCGGCATTCTAAGAAATTCGCAGACCATAAGTCTTCACTGGTTGCTGGCTGATTATGAATGCGAATTCAACGAAAAGGATCATACTCTTGTTTTGCACACTCCAGCCGGCTTTTATAGACTGACAATTACAACCGATGCGCCAATTGAAGCGACCAGGCTTATAAGAGCTGATAAGGTTACTGATGCGGGATGGTGGTCGCCTTACTATTATTGTGCTGAACCTGCCTTATCTATTGAAATGTGCGTAAAAAGCAGAGACAGCGTAAAATTTATTTCATATTTTGAACCGGTGTGATAAATTATTTAACGTAAGCAACATGCAATATTCACTTTCAGTGAGATTGCTTCGTCACTTCGTTCCTCGCAATGACTATAATACTAAGATTGCTATTGCTAACATTTGTTTGAAAGCTGTTTTATATGCACGTTTTATACTTTCATCAGTATTTCAATACTCCACGTTCAGCTGGTGGTACCCGCTCTTATGAGATGGCTCAACGGCTGCTCAAGCGTGGGCATCGTGTTACCATGGTTTGTGTTTCACAGGGCCAGAATAAGGATCTGGAACTTTCAGGGGCGCAGCAGGTTCTTTTTCGCAGAGGCATTGTCGATGGTATCGATGTCATTCAGTTCAATCTTGAATACAGTAATCATCAAAGTCTGCTGCAACGGGCGTGGCTTTTTGTGTGTTATGCCATTGTCAGCATATACTTTGCTTTAACTCTCGAGTATGACCTGGTTTTTGCAACAAGTACGCCGCTTACAGCTGGGATTCCCGGCGTTTTTGCGCGATATTTGCGCAGGAAGCCTTTCGTTTTCGAGGTTCGTGATCTGTGGCCGGAACTTCCAAGGGCTATGAGAGTTGTCACCAATCCATTTGTTCTTGCAGGCATGTCATTTCTTGAATTGATGACTTATCGTGCGGCTTCTGCCTGTATTGGCCTTTCACCGGGCATCAAAGCAGGAATTGAAAAGCGCAGTGCTCCTGGTAAAACCGTAACCATGATTCCCAATGGCTGCGATCTCGATATTTTTGTTCCGGGTGACAGGTCTGATCTGAAGTTATCGGGTGTCACAGACAATGATTGCGTTGCAGTTTTTACCGGAGCCCATGGCCTTGCCAACGGCCTGCATGCAGTTCTGGATGCGGCTGCTGTTCTGAAACAAAAGGCCCGCGATGATATAAAGATTTTCTTTATCGGTGATGGCAAGCTCAAGCCGGCTTTAATTGCCCGGGCCGAAAAGGAAGGGTTGCAAAACTGTTTCTTCATCGATCCAATGCCAAAGACGAAGCTTGGCAAAATTGTAAGCTGCGCTGATGTTGGCCTGATGATACTTGATAACGTACCTGCTTTTTACTATGGTACGTCACCTAACAAGTTCTTTGACTACATCGCCTCTGGTCTGCCGGTTCTGAATAATTACCCTGGCTGGCTCGCCGACATGATCAAAGAGCATGATTGTGGCGTAGCGGTTGAACCCGACAATCCCAAGGCTTTCGCCGAAGCCTTGTGCTATCTTGCCGATAACAAGGCCCGCCGCCCGCAACTGAGCCAGAATGCCAGGAAGCTTGCCGAAACCGAATTCGACCGCAACCTTCTATCTGCAAAGTTTGCAAAATTTCTCGAAAAGGTATTTGAACAGAGCAGTCGCGGTTATAGTAAATCTGGTTGACAATTGTCAACTTTTAGAGAATAATTATGGTAAAGACGCGAAATAAACCTTTTTACAGCCGAAAGGAGATCGCTCGACTGGTTGATGCCTGCCAGATTTTGCTGGAAGAGCGTGCCAGGATTGCTGCAGAAAAAGACTTCGGCTGGAAAATTGGAGATATCGCGGAAGCGCTGAAGAAGCTGCCGCCAGGTTGTTGTTATAAGTCAGAAACCCGTTATGATAACCCCGAAATCTGGGTGGATTTTTATCGGGTCTACGGTCTCATGGGTGAAGACATTTTTACGCACTTTTATGTTGAAGACGGTTATCTGGTTGTTGACTCGTTCAAGGAGTTAAAGAATGAAATGTCTTGACTGTAAAATAGACCGCTTACACAAGAAAATAGACCTGCAGGTGGAAAATTTTCAGGTTGGCCGGTTTAGCCTGGCGGATGCCGAGATTTTTGAGTGCCCGGATTGCAAAAATCGGCTTTATACTTACGAAACTTGCAAAAGAATCGACGCTCAGGTCGAAAGAATGATTTCCGATTTTCTGGAAATGTTCCCGGTTAAAGACTACATAACCTTGAACGAAGCCGCCGAGATTCTTCAGATCAGTAAACAGGCATTCAGCAAAAGTGGCAGAATCAAGCGTGGATTTATTTATTCGAGAGATATCGGTGGTCGCCGATTGTTTTTAAGGCAGTCAGTAATCGACTTTAAAAATTCTGGTGACGGTCGTTTCAATCTTGTTAATGCGCTGCACGAATCTGGTTCTAAGCTGAGCTTGGACCTGTCAGTTTTTTATCTCAGGAACAGATTATCGAAAAGGGATATTTCTTTTAAGCCTTCATTGCCTGGGGTTGTTAAGGCTTGTAACTTGTATTCTTCCCAGAGCAGTTTGATTGAAAAAGATTCCTGGGCGGAAAAATTCTGTTTGAGTGAAGAAGTAATAGCTTACGAAGTGAATCAGTGAGGTATAAATGAAAAAAGAGCAAAAGCAGGAATCCATAAATATTGGTCTGAACATTAATAATGCGTTGCCGACTTTATGGGTCGACGGCATAAATGTCAGTGTGAGAAAAGACGACATTTGTCTGTTGAGGTTTTTTTCAACTCTGCCTGAA
>SABV01000278.1 GCA_009928855.1 Erysipelotrichia bacterium
TTCGTTATTGAATCTGTGTGAGTTAATTTTAAACCGTGTAGAGAGGTAGCAAATGCGCAAAGCAAAAATTCTGCTGATTGTTTTTGTCATGATGATGGTGGCATCTGTCAATGCTCAGATTCCTGAACTTAAAATCAGTAATCCGGCTGAAAAGCCTGTTCAGTTGATTGATCTGGACGCAAAAGTGCGTGTTTTCGGGCACATGGCCGAAACAACCATGACCATGAAGTTTTATAATCCTAATTCACGCGTTTTAGAGGGCGAGCTAGAGTTTCCGATGCCCGAGGGCGCTGTCGTTTCTGGCTATGCGCTCGACGTTGACGGTGAACTTGTCGAAGGTGTCGCTGTCGAAAAGCAGAAGGCTCGTGAAGTTTTCGAAACCGAGGTTCGTCGTGGTGTTGACCCCGGAATTGTTGAAAAAGTAAAGGGTAACAATTTTAAAACCAGGGTTTATCCTTTAAATGCAAAAAGCAGCAGAATTGTTCAGGTTACCTATATTACCGGTCTGGTTATTGACGATGCCGAAGCCCGGTACCGTGTGCCGTTACGGCTGACAAAAAAGACCGAACGTTTTAATCTGCGGGTTGAAGTCTACAGTATTGACCAGAAACCATCGGTTAAAATTGAGGGACTTAAATCAGGTGAATTCAGTGCGATGAAAACCGGCTGGTTTAGTGAACTGGCAGTCAATAGCGCTGATGTTGATTCGGAAATTGTGGTTACTGTGCCGGTAACAGAAGCCGGCGCTGTGTTTGTTGAAGAGGCGAGCGATGGAAAGTTTTATTTCAGCATTCAGGGTCAGGCTGTCAGTTCTGTAAAGAATGTTG
The DNA here is from genome assembly GCA_009928855.1 of Erysipelotrichia bacterium. GTDB lineage: Bacteria > Muiribacteriota > Ozemobacteria > Ozemobacterales > Ozemobacteraceae > Rifleibacterium. The sequence goes on from SABV01000278.1 coordinate 828, forward strand.
CAACAAAACCGGCAAAAAAAATAGTGATTTTATACGATGCATCAGGTTCAGGTGCAAAGCGCGATCTGGCACTCGAAACAAAATTTATTGAAGCTTTGTTTGCTTCAAAAAAAGTTGCAGACAGCGTTGAAGTCGAATTCAGAGAATTTCGCAATCGTGCTGCAGCCAGCAGGGAATTCGAACTGAAAAGAGGCAACGTTACCGAATTGATTGCCCATATAGATAGCGTCAGCTATGATGGCGGCACTTCTTTTGCCGGCACCATACAAAAAGCTGATAAACCTGATTTTTACCTGCTTTTCTCTGACGGTATTTTAACTTATGGCAAAAGCGCAATGCCTGAGTTTGCTGCTCCGGTTTACGCTGTTTCGACCGCAGATGGCGCTGACTACAGCTTGTTGCAGAATATCTGCCGCAAAAGCGGCGGAGCGTTACTTAATTTGAGAACAACTGAGCTTGAACGTGCTGTTTCTTTTATTGGTGCCGAGTTCTTTGGCATTGTTTCGCGTCAGGCCGATAAAGCACTTGAAGAAATTTATCCGGCCGGTCGGGTTGCTGTGACACCTGAATATATGCTTGCCGGCATTCTTTCGGGCGAAAACGCCAATATTGCTCTTGGCTTTGGAGATAATGCCCAGACTCTTTTTGAACGCAGTTGGCAGATTAGTCGCGCAAATGCCGTAAAAGGTGATTTTTTGCGCAAGTTCTGGGCTGGTAAGAAGGTTGATGAGCTGATGGCCGAAAAAGATAAAAATCGTGGCGAAATCGTTGCGTTAAGCAAAAAACACGGTATCGTTAATGAGTTTACTTCGATGATCGTTCTTGAAAGAGTTGCGCAATATATCGAACATCGAATTGTACCCCCCGCATCTAAGGCGCAGTGGCGCGAAGAATATTTTGCTGCTGTCGAAAAAGCTGATGCCGAGGTTGCGCAGGGTCGCGAAGAAAAGCTGAACTCGATTATTCCACAGTGGGAAGCCCGTTTGCAATGGTGGAACACCGATTTTTCGCAGGCAGCCGTGCGCGATGTAAAAGAGAAAAAGAATGATTCATGGTTGGGCAATATGCTGGGTTCGTCTGCACGTGAAGAATCTGTCAGACCGGCCAGCGCGAGATTTGAGTCAGAAGCCGATATGATGGCCCCGCAGGAAATGTCTAAAGCCATGCTGGATGAAGTGCAGGATATGCCTGCTGTGACTTCGGAGCTTGCTGCGCCTTCGCCAAAGGCTCAGGCGAATGGTGATTCTGCCCGTTCGGTAAACCCTGGTGTAGCGATAAAGGCATGGGAACCGGATGCTCGCTATGCAAAGCAGATCAAGGAATCGACAGATCCTTACGCAGAATACCTCAAGCAAAAAGCCGAATATGGTAATTCTCCTGCATTTTTTCTGGACTGTGCCGATGTTTTCATTGGTCTGAAAAATCAGGACACCGCTATTCAGGTGCTTTCTAACATTGCCGAGCTTGAGCTTGAAAACCCGGCTCTTTTGAGAATTCTGGCGCATCGCCTTTCACAGATTGAAGAACTAGAAACCAGCGCTGCTATTTTCGAAGAAGTTCTTGAAATGCGCAAAGAAGAACCCCAGTCGTATCGCGATCTAGCACTGGTTCTTGGCAGAATGGGTGAATATAAGCGCGCTGTCGAGCTTCTCTACGAAATCGTGCTGAAAAACTGGGATGGCAGATTCCCTGAAATCGAAGTAATTGCACTTGAAGAGCTGAACAGTTTGATCGTAAGAGGCAGTCTCGCAGGGGTTAACGATTTTAAGGTTGACTCGCGCCTGGTTAAGCCGATAGATGTTGATTTGCGCATTGTTATGACCTGGGATGCCGACCAGACCGATATGGATCTGTGGGTAATCGAACCGTCTGGCGAAAAGGCTTACTACAGTAACCCGCGCACAGGGCAGGGTGGGCTGGTTTCGCGTGACTTTACGGGTGGCTATGGCCCCGAAGAGTATTTGATCCGCAAGGCGCGTACCGGCATGTATGAGGTGCAGACAAACTTTTATGGTAGCCGCTCGCAGAAGATTGCTGGTGCTGTCACTCTGCAGGTCGATATCTTTACCAATTTTGGCCGCGCTGATGAAAAGCGTCGTTCTGTAACGCTGCGCCTGACTGGTAACAAAGAAACTTTCAAGGTTGCCGATATCGAATTCTGACCTGCCGAATTTCGGTGATTTCAAAAATTAAGAAGGCAAGTTGCAGTCTAACCTGCAGCTTGCCTTCTTAATCGTAACTTCAGCGAGGTAGTTTTTGTTGCAACAGCATTCAAAAAATGAATTTTTTAATCATTATTTGATTTTTCAACGATTTTATTGATTACAAAGCTTTGCTTTTTTGGATTTTGTTTTTACCGTAGATTTATGCTAAAATCGGTTATGCAGCGTTTACTACTGGTCTTATTTATAATTCTCAGTCTTTTTCTGGCTTTCTGGCAAGAAGAGCACAAATTGTTTTTGTGCCGTTTTGGCCATGGAAAAGTATGCCTCAGTGAAGCTGCCCATGCCGACGAGGTTTTTGCAAACCTGCGATTAAGCAGAAATTTTGCCAGTTTTTTTGCTGGTAACCGGCAACAGCTTAACTTGCTTGCGGCGCAAGGATCAGAACTGTTGCACCGGTCTTTGCCGATCTCTTTTGCTCGAATACTCGGGCAGAGTCATTACAGTGATGTCGCCATCAGCACCGAAGAGTGGGGCCTCACAGTTTTGCACTTGCCACGCAGCGACGGATAAGCCTTTCCTTTAACAGTATTAATCCATTTTGTTTTTTTTAGCGGCGCCTGTTTGTGGCGATCGCAAACTGTTAATTTGAAAGGATTTTGTCATGGAAAACAAAAATATTCAGCAAGAAACGCATTCCAGCGAGGAAAAACCGCTTGATGTTCTCGTTAAAATAATACTTTCTACCGTTGTCACCTGCTTTCTTGGCTGGTTAATCATGTATCTTGGTCTGATCTGACCAGATGATTTCTATGTAATCATGGCTGGCACATGGGCCATGATTACATTGCCAGCTTTGCTTCTTCAAAGCTTTTATAGTTAAATTTAAGGTAAATAAAATACATGATATTCAAACTTGACCTTGGTTTTTTAGAAATTGCCGCCATGATAGGTGCCGGTTTTTATCTCCTTACTATTGCTGCTGACTGGCTTGTACACGGAGCTTCAAGCCTGGCAAAGCGTATCGGAGTTTCTTCGCTTGTTATCGGTCTTACCGTTGTTGCTTTTGGTACTTCCATGCCTGAATTGGTTGTCAGCATTGATGCCAGTCTAGCTGGCAATCCAGGCATTGCTGTTGGTAATGTGGTTGGCTCAAATATTTTTAATATAGCGTTAATTCTCGGAATTGCGGCTCTGATAAACCCGATTACCTGTAGCAGGTCGGTAATAAGGCGCGATGTGCCCATCATGATTACTGTTGCCGGACTTATGTGGTATTTATCTGCTGATCGAATGATTTCGCGAATGGAGGCCGGTTTTTTGTTCAGCCTTCTTATTACCTATACGGTTTTTAGTTATGTCAAGGGCAGGCAGGAGCTTCCGCTTGATGGTGCTGAAGAAAACGACTCAGATGCGCCAACCACACTGGCTTTTGAAATGCGCTTGGTCATAACGGGATTGATAGCAATGATTGCTGGATCAAAATTGCTTTTGCACGGTTCTGTAGCTGTTGCCAAAGCGGTTGGAATTTCGGACGAGGTAATTGGTTTGACGCTGATTGCGGCGGGAACTTCGCTTCCCGAACTGGCGACGTCAGTTGTTGCTGCGTTGCGTGGTAAACCAGACATTGCTATAGGCAATGTGGTTGGTTCAAACATTTTTAATATTCTCGGTATTCTTGGACTTGGCGGTATTATTTTGCCACTGGAGGTTTCCGAGCATATGGGAACCATTGACTGTCCGGTTATGTTTGCTGTCTCTCTTGCTTGTCTGCCAATAATGTACACCGGTCTGAAAATTACCCGTTTTGAAGCAGCAATTTTTCTGATTGTGTATGTTTCGTACACTTTGGTTTTGTTCCAGACCCCGGGTTGAGGCTTTAATATGTTTTAATTATTCTTGTGCTTTTTGTAACGAAGTTTTATGTTCCG
>SABV01000279.1 GCA_009928855.1 Erysipelotrichia bacterium
TCAAACATTTTCAGAAAAAATTGCCCCATTTGCCCGAGAAGTTCTTCGAAGGTCTGAAGTGAACCATAGAGGGCGTCGGGAATATCTTTATCTGCTTCAATGGTCAGATTGGCAGAGTTCTCACAACAATCTTGAAGTTGTTTTTGAAGGTTTTTTTGTACGGCAGTCAGTTCAAAATTTCCCAGCTCAAGTGTTCTTTTGCTGAATTTTAATTTGCCCACATCCGCCAGTTTTTCGGCAAAGTCGGAAAGTTTGTTACGTTCGCTATTTAAAAGCATTTGAAGCTTATCTGTTTCGTTTTGCGTTGCAATCTGTTCGAGATGTCTGGAAATATTTCTGAAAATCTGTGCAATACGGTCAAGCTGTCTGCCAATGCGGGCAGAGCTTTGATCTGCAAACTCTTTTGCAATAAAAAAGTTTTCGAGAAGGGCGAATCTGCTCTCGTTGAGCTGCAGAGAAAATCTGCGTGTGAACCAGATAAGGGTGCCAAAAAGCATAGCCAGAATACATGAAACAAAAAAGGCCCGCTTGGTTGCTTCTTCAATTGGCTGGCAGCGTGCGAGCATGTCGTCGATTTTAAGGTCTGCTCCCAGAGTGCCTATAAACTTCTTATTAGAGTCGTATAGCGGAATATAGGCGCTGTAGAATGAGCCCCACTGGTCTGTGTAATGGTCGGGAGTTACTATTGAAGTTTGTTTGTTCAGGGCTTCAATAAGCTCTTTGCTTGGGTTGGGGTATGGGGTCATCGGAATCGAAGGTTCAAGATTTTGTTCGTCGGTAAAGATAGGTTTGCCGTCTTCATCGATGGGAGTCGGGTCGACAATGAAGACGATAGAGCCACTGGCCATGCGGTTTATATAAAGATAGGTGCAGTGCTTGGTCGCCAGGCGGGCTTTTTGTAGCAGGGCAATCGTGTCATGGTATTCAGGCAGGTCTTTTTTTTCTGGCGAGTCGAATGAAGCGATTTTGTCGCCATCTAGGCAGGCGGCTATGCCTGATGCTGTTCTCAGCAGGCCGTCCTGTATTTCGGCTTTAATTGCCGAAAGTGCGTGGTGATAAATAAAATATGCGGTGACCGAGGTCAGGCAGAGCGCAATTACGGCAAGAACGATTCCTTCTGTGAGAGGGTAAATCAGATATCGTCGAATTTTTTCGGGTTTCTTTTTATTTATCGAATACATTCAGTCCTCACGTATGTGCTGTTGTGGTTAAAAATAATCATGTCCTGCAAAAATCATTCTTAAACTCAGTCTTGCCTGCTGCTTTTAAAAAGAATATCTTCTGGTGTTAAAATTCAAGACTGAGGCCAAGCCAGTATTCTCTGCTGACATCCGGGTTTATTTCTTTCATAAGGGTCCACGAAATGCCCATGAAAGGGGTAATGGTGGCTTTGCCGCTGGTTAAGGGCAACGACGCAGTCATGCTCAGGTCGGTGAAACCTGATTTATTGATCCATTGTTTTCGGTTGTAGCCTAATGCTGAAGAAATTTCCAGATTTTGTGTTTTTGACAGGGCGATCTCTTTTGACAATGACAACTGGGTGTACAGGCCGTTGCCATTTTTGCAGTCATGGTTAAAAGAAAGCTTCGGGCTCAGTGCGAGTTTATCCCAGGCGATTGCGACATAGGTTTCGATAGTCGTGTGATTGTTCTGATTGAAATCATTAACCCAATACCAGCCGTAATGAATGAGGCCGGCAGAAACTGAAATGTTTTCAGAAGTTTCAAAATCATAGTTGAATGTCAGGTCGATTTCGTTCAACTGATGTTCTTCTGCTGACATGCTGTGCCATAAATTTATTGACCAGCGGCTCTCAGGAAAAGTGAAATCAAGGGAGGGCTGCACGACAAAATTGTTGTCAGGGTTCAGGTCAAAACCTCTCCAGATATAGCGGTTCAGATAATCAATTTTAACGCCAACAGCCGCTTCAGAAGCTGCGGTCATCATAACCAGGCAGATTAACAATATTCCCGTTAATTTAAAATTTGCGCCTTTTGCCCACATTGATAAGCCCCCTCCTGAATTCATATCGATTCTAGCTTTTGCAGCCTATCATACTTATATGATTTACTCAACAAATCTGGATCTGATGGCAAATCAGCTTTTGGGGGCTGACAAAGTCAAACGGCACTTTTTGCTTTTTTGTTGCAGCAGGAGTAGGATTGTCGAAAACTCTTAAGGGGAAAGGCAATGAGCGGCTCGGTTATTTTAATTGTTTCTTTGATGTTGCTTATTCTGGCTTATATTTTTTATGGTCGTTGGCTGAGTATAAAATTTGGTTTGAACGACAGTATTGCGACTCCGGCACATCGCCTGCGTGACGACGTTGATTACGTTCCGGCGAAGGCACCGGTGCTGCTCGGGCATCATTTTGCCTCTATTGCAGGAGCTGCGCCAATTATCGGGCCAATCAGTGCCGCTGTTTTTGGCTGGGTTCCGGTTCTGTTATGGCTGGTTCTGGGTGGTATCTTTTTTGGTGCGGTGCATGATTTTGCTGCTCTCACCATATCTGTTCGCAACGATGGCCGGTCTATCGGTGAGGTCATAAAAAAGCATGTGGGAAGTCGTGGCAGTGTTCTTTTTTTGCTTTTTACCTGGGCGACTCTGGCGCTGGTAATTGCGGCATTTACAATAATTGTTGCCAAAACCTTTGAAACTGTTCCTCAGGCGGCCAGCTCTTCGATTATGTTCATGGTTCTGGCTGTTGTTTTTGGTCTGTGTCTTAACAAGCTTAAACTGGCTCTTGGTGGTTCTACCGTCGTGGGCGTGGGTATTCTGCTTTTGATGATCTGGCTGGGCAACCTGTACCCTGTTTCGTGTTCTGAAAGGTTCTGGATTTACGCGATGCTGGTTTATATTTATTTTGCTTCGGTGGCTCCGGTCTGGTTGCTTTTGCAGCCGCGCGATTACCTGAACTCGTTTTTGCTTTATATGTTGTTGTTAGTTGGCTTCATTGGTATGCTTTTTTACAATACCGATGTTGTGTACCCTGCGTTTGCGGCTTTTAATGCTGAATCTATCGGTTATCTTTTTCCGATGTTGTTTGTGACGGTTGCCTGTGGTGCTATCAGTGGTTTTCACGCCCTGGTGGCATCAGGAACGACGGCTAAACAACTTGACCGCGAAAGCGACGCTCTGCCGGTTGCCTTCGGTGGCATGCTGATCGAAACTTTTCTTGGAATTCTGGCACTGCTGACTGCAGTAATGCTGAGTTCTGAAGATTTTGCAGCCGCACTTGCCGCCAAGGGGCCGGTAGGCGTTTTCTCAAATGGAATGGCGCATGCTATCAATGCGATTCCGGGGTTAAAATTTGACCCGGGCGTTCTGATCGGTTTTGTTTCGCTTGTCGTTTCGGCATTTGCGCTTACCAGCCTTGATACAGCAACGCGCCTGGGGCGTTTTGCGTTTCAGGAGCTTGCTGAATTTTTTCCTGAAAAAATCAGGGCGCCTTTCAAAAATAAACATGTGGCAACTGTATTGACCATTGTGCCGGCTGCCGCTCTTATGTTTACCGGCCAATGGAAGGCTATATGGCCGCTTTTTGGCTCGGCCAACCAGCTGCTGGCTTCTATCGCTCTGTTGAGTGTTTCTGTCTGGTATTTTCATACATATAATCGCAAGCCGTTGTTTATAACGGTTCCGATGGTTACAATGTTTCTTGTGACTTTTTTTGCTCTGATAAACCTGATCTGTGTAAACCTCGAAAAACACAGCTGGTTGATTGCCGGCTTAAGCGGAGTGCTGTTGCTGCTGGCCTCTTTTCTTGCTTTTGAAGCCGGGCAGATTATGCTCAAAAAGCCAGAAAATGCCAAGGTCAGCTGATGATAAGATTTGGACTCTGCTGTCTCTTTCTTGAGCAGCCGATAAAATTCAGAACCACAACCGCAACTGCTTTGCTGAAGCAATCGCGACTTGAGCAGCTGGCAAAATTGTCTTTTCTTTGCCTGGAAAACGCCCGCGCCTTGCTGGCTGCTTATAAATATTGCCACGCCGCCGGTATCGGCTGTTTTCGCGTCAACAGTCAGATTCTGCCTCTTAAAACACACCCGCTGGCCGGCTATGAAGTCGCAGATTTACCAGATGGAAAGCTGATAATTGCAGCCTTTAAAGAATGTGGCAGTTATCTCAAGGCGCATGGATTAAGGGCGTCTTTGCACCCTGATCAGTTTGTGGTGCTTAATTCACCGCGGCCCGAAGTGGTGAGCAGCTCGATTGACGAGATTGAATACCAGGCACAGGTTGCCGACTGGGTAGGTGCAGATGTCATAAATATTCACGCCGGCGGCGGATACGGTGACAAAAAAGCGGCTTTATTCAGATTCGGCGAGAATTATTTAAAGCTTTCCAAGGCTGCCAGATGCTTGATCAGCCTCGAGAATGATGATAAGACCTATACGCCATCTGATCTGTTGCCGATCTGCAGAGAGCTGCATATCCCAATGGTATATGACGTGCATCACCACCGCTGTCTTCAAGACAGCATGAGTATTGAGCAGGCAACTGACGCTGCCGTTAAAACATGGAAAAATCGCGAACCCATGTTTCATATTTCCAGCCCGATTGACGGATGGCAGGGCAGACAGCCAAGCCGTCACCACGATTATATCGATCCGGCAGATTTTCCTGAATGCTGGCTGCAACTAGATATAACGATAGAAGTCGAAGCCAAGGCTAAAGAGCTCGCAGTAATAAAGTTGATGGATGTATGCAAACCCAAAACAAAGATAAGAATTGCACAGTCTGCTATAATCGATAAAATTACCGACAAAAGCGTGTGAACAGTATAAATACAATCAATGAGAACGCAGTCGCCAAACCAGAACCCTGTTTTAAAATTTCTACTGCTTCACCACCCATAGGCTTGACCAATTTTCTCAGACCACTGATCATAACCTGAATTTTAATTGGGGCGAAT
>SABV01000280.1 GCA_009928855.1 Erysipelotrichia bacterium
GGTATTTCAAAAGAGCCATAAGTGCAGTGCTTACAACCATACTCATGGTATGGTCGGTTTCGTATCCACTGCACATGTTTTTTGAACACGCCAACATCGATGCTTTATCTGCGCAAACAGAGAGAACCAAGTGTTGCCCGCATGCAAAAGTCAATCTCAGCGAGCACCTTCATAGCTTTTTAATCTTAGATGATGCTGCACCCGAATCCTTTTGCAACATCTGCGACCTGGCATCTCAATTCAATACAACCAGCCTTACCACATTATTCTCATTTCAAAACAGCGAACTGTTCGTTTTATCATTCATTCAACGAACAACAAATTCTACATCCCGATGCAACCGGTTTTATAACTCCCGGGCACCGCCCACTGAGCAGATTGTCTAACTAAAACCACCCGCCATTTTTAACGCGGTAACAATCTATTCAGAGGTAATGCAATGAAAGCAATTAATTTTTGCGTTCGTGTTTTAGTAATATGCTGGCTTTTTACAAGTCTAATCTCTTCAGTTGAAGCGAAATCAACCGCAAGCGAACTTGAAATCCGTCTTATAACACTGGAAAAAAATTTCGTGCTTATGCAGCATGAATACCGGCAACAGATAGCCTCGCTTAACGAGCAACTGCAACAAATAAAAAACGAAAAAGCATCTGAGAGCCTTGCAAATTCTGACAATGAGCTGGAAACATTGCGGCAGATGGCAAGCAATGAAACGTGCGAGCCTAAAAACAGGCAACTCAATGCAACCAACGACAGCGAACGAAAGTTTATTGCCGGCGATCTCAGCCGACAGGCCGAAAACCCCGAACTGAGTATCGTCGGTGATTTTGTCTATCGCCTGCAAAGCATCGATAATCTGCGCAATAATTCAGACGCCATGCTGCGCAATCTTGGCGTTCACTACGAAACATATCTCGACCCATACACGAAATTTAAGGGTGCTGTACCGGTTAAAGAAGACATTTCAAACCTTGGCGAAGCCTACATAACCAGATTTGGCCTGACTCCAAATATGAACTTCACGATCGGCAAGTTCAGACAACAATTTGGCGTAGTTCATCGCTGGCACATGGCCGGTCTTGACCAGGTTGAGTTTCCTTTGGCAATGCGCCGCATATTTGGTGATGGCGGCATCTGTCAGAACGGTATTTCGCTTGAATGGCAGCTTGGCACTTCTGGCAAAACCACCCAAGAACTGACCATGGAGCTCACAGAATCAACAAACAACAGGCTTTTTGCAGGCAACACGCGCGGAATGCCTTCCATGCTGCTGCATCTTAAGTCATTCAGAGATATCAACGACAGCACATATCAGGAGCTTGGGCTGACAGGACTTGCAGGCATAAACGATCAATGGACAATAAAAAAAGCAGGAACAGTCGATATTATCGATAAAACCAGACCAGTCTACGCTTTCGGAATCGACTTCACTCACTTGTGGGAACCCGTCGACAACATGCGTTATCGCAATTTCATGTGGCGCACCGAACTTTATGGCACGAAAAAAGAGATTCTAGAGCCAGACAGCGGCGACAAAGGAAGTATTTTCGCCTGGGGTGGCTATACTAACCTGCAATGGAAACTCGATCGCCAGCTTGAATCAGGCATTAGAATCGACTACTTCGAACCCGACAGCCAAAAATACGCTGCCGTAGCTGGTCTTTCACTCAACCCTCTTGCCGTAGTCTCCGACAGCCCCTCCGAATGGCAACTATGCCCGTATTTAACCTGGCAGCAAAGCCCCTGGGTTAAATATCGTCTTGAATTCGACTACAAATCAGGCAATAACATGGGGCCCGACGAACGCCGCGTAACGCTTCAATGCATCTGGTCGGCCGGCCCTCACAAACATGATCGTTATTGATTAAACGGAGAAAAACCAATGAAAAGAAATATAAAATTCATTACAGTTCTGCTCGCAGTGACATTCTTATTAGCACACACCATTACAGCCACTGCCAAAACGCTAAAAGTCGTCACAACATTACCTGACTACGCCTACCTTGCACGAGAGATCGGCAAAGATCTTGTGCAAGTAAAAGCAATCGTAGATGGCACCCAGGATGCGCATTTTATAAGACCCAGACCCTCATTCGTAGAAATATTAAGAAACGCCGATCTTCTTGTTGCCACAGGACTTGACCTCGAAATGTGGCTGCCTGGCGCCGTAGACAAATCTGGTAACCGAAAAATAAGAAGCGGAGAAATAGGCTATGTAGCGGCAGCAACAGGAATGAATCTTAAAGACAAACCAGTGGCCCTTTCGCACATAGAAGGCGGGCTGCACCTCTACGGAAACCCTCACGTCACAGTCAGTGCCATAAATATTATTCAGGCGATCGACAATATACGAATTGGCCTGAGTCGAAATCTTCCTGATAATGCACAATTATTAAAAACAAATGCAGATGCCCTGACCGCCAATGTCTGCCGAATGCTTTACGGAAAAGATCTGCTTGACATGCTCGGACAACAGACTCTTCTGGATCTCCACAAAAATGGCAAACTATTCAACTTTATCGACAATAAAAAATTTAAAGGCAGGCCTCTTGCTGAATTTGTTGGCGGCTGGCTTGGCAAACTCTGGAAATTGCGCGGCACGCACATTGTTTCATACCACAAAAACTGGCTTTACCTGTTTGACGACTTTGGGCTTGTCGAAGGCGGTTTTATCGAGCCAAAGCCTGGTATTCCACCCTCTCCAAGACATCTAAGCGACCTGAAAGAAACAATGAAAAAGCAAAACATCAAAATTGTGATTGCGGCCGATTACTTCGATGAAAAAACAGTAAAACAACTGGCCGCAGATACGGGCGCCAACGCTGCGATGATGCCATATTATGTCGGTGGCCGCCCCGAAATCGACACATGGGAAAAACTGATGGATTTCTGGGTTAATCAGATTGCCGAAGCTGCACAAAAATCGGGTTTACCAGAGAAAACGCCAGATGGAAAATAAAAACACAATAATCAGCTGCCAGAACCTGACAATAGGCTACGGCGAAGAAAGCGTCCTCACCGATATAAACATGCAGATACAGGCCGGTGACTTTCTTCCTTTTATCGGCCCAAACGGTGTTGGCAAAACTACCCTTCTACGAACTATCCTGGGGCTGGTGCAACCGCTAAACGGCGTGTTGAACCACCCCTTTGCCACGCACCCCCCTGGTTATGTGCCACAGGTTTCAACTCTTGACCGGCTGTATCCGGTGACGACAAGAGAAGTAATATACATGGGACTTTATCCAAAGCTTGGCCTCTGGAAAAAGCCCGATCAAAACATGCAAAACCTGGTGAACAGCTTTATAGAGCGCTTCAATCTGAGCAGCCATGCCGAAAGACCTCTTGAAGAACTGTCTGGAGGCATGCGCCAGAAAACGATGATAGCCAGGGCGCTTGTAAGCGGCGCCGAAGTTCTTATCATGGATGAACCGGCAGCCGGCCTTGATGAGCAATCTGAATTTGATCTCATCAGACTTTTGCATCAGCTGTCAAAGCATGACGGAAAAACAGTTCTTTTTGCTCAGCACAGCATCGAACCGGTAATAGGACTCGCCAGCAATGTCTGCCATTTTGCTCCCGGCAAAGTGCAGATAACGCCCCTATCTGAAGTGCTTAAAAACAGACATCTTAAAATCAGCCAGAATCAGGAGACGCAAAATGTTTGCTTCTGAAAACATAACAGCAGTGATAGATGTTTATGGTGGCGCGCTGCCGGCTACATTTCTGATGGCAATAACCCTCGCCATTTTTGGAATTTTTGTGGTTCTAAAGCGCATGGTGTTCATCGGGGTAACTCTTTCGGAAGTTGCCGCCTGCGGTGTAGCTTTTGCACTGATTTACGAATTGCCGCCATTTGTTGGCGCAGCGATGTTTTGCCTGCTGGTAGTCGCCATTCTTGCATACCCATACGAGCTGTCAAAGCTTCCGCGCGACACAATCCTGGGCACAATATTTATATTTGCCTCTGGCATGGGAATCCTTCTTGTTGCCCGCAGCGGCTTCGGGCTCGAAAAAGTAAAGGCAATTCTCTATGGCAATCTTCTGTTCGCATCTTCTGGCGATTTATTAACCATAAGCATGGTAATGATACCTGCGCTCATGATGCTGCTGGTATTTTTCAGACCAATTCTCTATTCTTTTCTTGATCGAGAATCGGCAGAGACTCTTGGAATCAGCGTATGGCGATATGAGCTGTTGTTTTTCGTGTTTCTTGGGCTGGTTGTAGCCGCAGCGTCACGTATCGCCGGAGTAATGCTGGTATTCTGTTATCTGGTAGTACCGGCAGCCACAGCACTTCTTCTATCGAGAAGACTTCTACCCGGAATCCTTTTGTCATGCATTTTTGCAATATCAACCACAATTCTTGGCATAATGACATCATACCAGGCCGATTTGCCGCCAAACCAGCTTATAGCAGCAATTTCGTGTTGTTTTTTTGTGATAGCAATAGCTTTCAGTCACTGCAAAATACGCTTTTCCATGACAAAATCAGTATCGATCGCCGTAATCATGATAGCTTCACTGCTCTGGTATCTTTCTGGGCTAGCCATTATTACCAGACCGGCAGAAGCAGCAATAAGCAAAAACCCAAAAACGATTACCACAGAGGCACAACAGCAAACGAACTTAGAGTTAGAAGAGCACACCAACTGTTATCAACAGCAAAATTGGCCATCAATAATCGAAGAAATCGAGCAGGTCCTTGCTCGTGACAAAAAAGAGGGAATAAAAAAAGCGCAAAAAGCCATAAAATCAAACCCACCAACGTTTTTTTGCGAGTCTCTGCAAAGTCTGATCGAAGAACATTCAGATTAAATAAGCAGAGCCGGTTTATCCACCCAGGTTTTCAAAACAACACAGATCAAAAAATCTTCGTTTTTCCTGAAAAAACGCGCTCACACCTGAAC
>SABV01000281.1 GCA_009928855.1 Erysipelotrichia bacterium
TTTTTTTTGCAGACAGCGAAGGCAATATTCAAGTGTTATACCAGCTCAAAGACGCAAAGCTTTCTAAGAGCACGGGTAAAACACTTTTTAAGCTCATGCATTACAAAGTTGATGTTAAAAAATTCAATATCAGCAACCCCTTATTTGATACGACAATGAGCTCAGTTGTCGCTGAAAACGTAAAAGACATAAGCTTTCTTGTCGCCAACGCAAATACCGTAAATGTAACCGCCAGTTTTGCAACCGAAAACAGAGAGTTTCAAACAATGTTTGAAGTTGGGCTGCTCAACTCTGGAGAAATAGAATGAAGCGCTGCAATAAAAACGGTATGACCCTTGCCGAAATATTGATCGGCTTTTTCATTATCGCATCGGCGTCGGTTATCTTCTTTCAGACCATGCACCGCTTCAGCAAAGAAACCACTTTTAATTCTGAGAATTTTTTAGCATCGTCTCTGGTCGAAAAAGTTCTCGAACAATGTTATCAGGAGTCTGATCTTAACATTCACGGAATGGAAGCAATCGGACTGGCAGACGCCGATGGCAAGCCTTACTCTGTTTCGACCTACATTACCGACAAAGAAACCGTATTTTTCTCGAATCCTGCCATAACAATAGCCAGCACTCCCAATTTACACCACATACTGAAAGACAATTTTAATCTTAAAATTAACACCGAAAAAAAAGACGGTTTTTACGAGCTTACCGCAGGCTTTGAATGGAGTGCGCAATCTGGAAAAGGGCAGGCTTTTTCCAGCACCAGAATTCTTTCTTTTACCGGCGAGAAAGAAGTTTTGACTACCTTTGCCCTCACAGAAGCCGTTGTCAAAGAGCGACTGGTAAAAGATATCTACGGCGCCCCCGGCGAAAACCTCGAAACAAAACTAAGCAGCATTGGTGCTCAGAAACTGTTGATTCAGATCGGCTGCATTTACTATTCATGCATAGACTGGCTTAATTCGAATGAATTCAAAAATAAGTATCAACAGGCAAAAAGTCTCGAAATATTTACTCAGGCTGATTCTGCTGATTACGCAAAATGCACCCGCATGTATTTTGAAATGGCAAGAGACTTGTTGCACCTGATGCTCAGTCTTAAACCAAATCTTGACGAGGCATTAACAAGTAAGAGCTTTCTTTCTGGCATACCGCTGCCCGAAAGATTTATCGTCGAAAGTCGCATTCAAAAAGGCGGCTTATATTACCGACAGCTGCGCCGCATTTTTTTTAACTGCATTCTTAAAGTTGCAGAGAGATATGAGCAACAGCTCAAACACGCCGTCTCGCAAAGAAGTCAGCGGCAAATCATCAGCAGACTTTTTAATATCAACCGCATTCTTCATGCAAATCGCGAATTCAGTGAAGAAATCAGCCCTGCCCAGGTCGTATCCAGAACTGAGAATTTTCTTAATACCATAAAAAACTTCTGCAAAGAAAAAGACTCGTCAATTTATCGCATGGCCGACCAGGAGAAGAACTTTATTGCGCAAAACAAGCTGAAAGAAAACTTTTTTATTCTCAGGCTGACCAATGAGCTTTTTAAAGACATAGACAAGTTTGTTGCCATTCTCGATTAAATCTCGGCTTCAGCCACCCAATCTCAGCTTGCCGGTCAATATAAAACTTTTTCGTATCGCTAATGGCCTAAAAAAAGAAATCCGGGGTTATACCCGGACTGAAAAATAAGGAGGCAAACAAATCCATGAACCCTTTCGGGCAGAAGTGATGTTTTGTTTACCATTATTTTTTCGCCATTAACGGGCATAGATAAACATCCGCAAACAAACAGACGTGTCATTAAGCGCCGGTACGTACAGACAGATAAAAACTTTTTTCAGATTTATGTCATAGAAAACAAAAGAAAAATGCTCAAGAGCAAGCAAGCGATTTTATTAGATCTCTGACTGCTCAGATAAAACTTTCACTGCTGGTATGGCCAACGGTCAGCGTTGTTTTCGCCCATGCCAGGGTGAAAGCTGAAAATTCTCGTTCAATTTGACCAGAATAGCGTTTTTGCAATCGGCCGAGGCCAGTGTCGAGCGTCTGATATAGGCACCGGTAAAATCTGCATTCTTCAGGCAGGTTTTTTCAAAAGAGGTCATCATGCAGCAGCTTTTTTTGAATGAGGCACCGCTGCAGTCTGCCCGATCGAAATTTGTAATAGTCAGGTAACAGTCGTCGAAGCGCGCACCCTTGAGTGAAGCATTTTTGAACTTCACCAGATTCAGATCGTAGCCTGAAAAATCAAAGCCATCCAGGTTCAACCCTGAAAACTCAATATAATGCATGGGAGTCCGGTTAATATAGGCGTTCCAGGCCTGCCGGCCCTGCTTAAGAAAGCTTAGGTATTCCTGCTGCTCCTGGTGAAGTTTTTTTCTCTCAACCCGCTCCTTCACTTTTGTGCTGAACCACGTCTGTACGCTAACCAGGCCAAACATGCCGGCAAAAAACATTACCACCCCTAGCCCTAGAACGAGTGTGCGCAGCGCCCCTTTGAGTTCTTCGTCGCCGCGCCGGTTGCATACCGCCAGTATTACGAGACGAATAAATTCAAGGCAGAAGGAGGTCAACCCAAGCATTACCGGAAAGCCAACCAGATACCCGAAAATCTCGCCAAGAACACTCTCGGTTCTGATTTCAAAGTGAGTCATTGCTGCGACAAAAAGGCCAAATGCCACAAAAAGAATCACTGCTCCGAGCAGTTTGCGCAGAGCAAAAAGCAGCAAAGTGCCACCCGAAGCCTGACTCGGGTCGCCAGAAATAGCCTGCAGCGGTTTCCAGAAACAACGCAACAGAAAATCGAGGTATCCGTCAAAAGCTTTTGAGAATGGATCGGTCTGTTCTTTTCGTTTCATAACAATTCGTATGCCCGCCAGGGAAGCAGGGTTTTGTTAAGCACCCACGCCAGAACCAGAATATATAACAGTCTGCTGGAAAATGCCATTGTAGCACAATAAAATTGTGCCAATCATAAATCAGAAGCCCGAATCTTGTTGATTACCAGCGAAACATCCCGGTATTTTCTCAGAGAATTTTACCAGAAACAGAGTGTATTGCGTTGATATATCTATTTTTACTGGACCATTCCAGTGTTTCAGAAAAGCGAAAAAGTTGTTTCTATATAATATCGCGAAATCATGGCAATAATTACAGGGAAGCAATCCGACAAGCTTTGCTTATAAACACCATGTGACCGTTTCTGAATAAAACCGGGATATTTTGCAGACAAACATCTCTTTTTTTGGTATATTGATAATAGAGGCTGCTGAAAGGTTAACATATGCCGGTTAGGGTTCAACCGCTCAACAAGAAGCTGACATCCGGGTTAATCCGGTTGCCGAAAAGGATTGTCGATTCTCTTTAAGCACTGATGAGCATGATTGAGCTGATGGGGCCGGTGCGCGGTGACTGGCCGAACTACAGCAAACTGGCAAAAGGTGTTCATCATTGTCATCTCAAAAAGGGTAACCCGACCTATGTTGCAGTCTGGAAAGAGTGTGCCGATGGCACGGTTGAAGTTCTTTACGTTGGCACTCACGAAAAGGTCGATTACAAAAAGTTTTCGTAAGCTGGCTGGTTATCAAGGAGCATTGTATGTTGCATACTGAAAAGAAAAGCGAGAAGGTGGCGGTCTGCTTTCAGGTTCCGGTTGACAAGCTTGAAGATATCAAGCGCATCGTTGCCTGCCTCGGCGGGAATGAAACCGAAACATCGACAGAGAACTGGCGCGACAGCTTCCCGGAAAGGCACCCCGGAGTAGTTTTACGCGGTTTGCGAACCCGTGACGACCTCACGCAGGCTGAACTTGCTAAAAAGACAGGTATGTTGCAGAGCCACATTTCAGAAATGGAAAAAGGCACCCGTCCCATTGGTAAAATAGTTGCCAAAAAGTTCGCACAGGTATTTAATACTGACTACAAGCTTTTTTTGTAAAACGCCAGACAGAGGAACTTAAGCACAACCGGCCATGGCAATAATAACAGAAGCACAAATCGAGAAACTTTTTTTAAACGAACTGCGTGAACTTGGCTACGGCTATATTCATGGCGGCAGCGCCATGCCAGACGGCAATTACATGGACAGCTGCAAGGGGGCGTATTCAAAGAAAAGCTGAAAGCTGCCATTGCCCGTATCAACCCGAAAGTGTCTGCCGACGCTCAAGAAGATGCCTTCCGTAAGGTATTGAAAACCAACAGCCCGAACCTGATACAGAACAACTACGATTTTCACCGTTATCTGACCGAAGGTGTCGATGTTGAGTTCCGTTTAGGAGACCGTATTGCCGGTGATAAAGTCTGGCTGATTGATTACAACAACCCTGATAACAACGAGTTTTTCGCAGTAAACCAGCTCGAAATACTTGAAAACAAGGTAATCAAGATACCCGACATCATCATTTATATTAACGGCCTGCCGCTGGTAGTCGTTGAACTCAAAAACGCTGCCGACGAAAACGCCAATATTAAAACGACTTTCACGCAGCTTCAGAACTACAAAAAGGCTATTCCATCGCTGTTTCACTACAACTGTCTGCTGATAGCTTCTGATGGCTGGGAAGCAATATACGGCTCTTTAACGGCACCTAAACAGTTTTTCCTGAGTTGGAAATCAGTCGATGGGAACGCCACGGCAGACCCGAACGTGCCGCAGATGGAAACGATGGTTAAAGGCATGCTGAGCAAAAAAACTCTGCCTGACCTGATTCGTCACTTTACGGTGTTTCACAAGAACAAAGACGAATTGACCAAAATTATTGCCCGCTATCATCAGTATTACGCTGTTAACAAAGCAGTTGAAAAGACCCGGAACGCCACGTCAGAGAAAGGTGACCAGCGAGCAGGTGTTGTCTGGCACACTCAAGGCTCCGGCAAAAGTTTGAGTATGGTTTTTTATACCAGCAAG
>SABV01000025.1 GCA_009928855.1 Erysipelotrichia bacterium
GTGTCGACGCCGAGTTTCTTCGCATAAGAAGGATCCAGGGCGTGTTCAACGTCAATAAATGCCGCTTGTCCGCCGGCTTTCTGAGCCTGGGCCACGACGTGCAGAGCAATTGTTGTTTTACCAGAAGATTCCGGGCCAAATACCTCTACAATTCGACCTCTGGGCATACCGCCCACGCCGAGAGCGTAGTCGAGAGAGAGTGAACCTGTTGGAATGGCTTCAACCTGAAGATGTCTGGAGCTTCCGAGGCGCATTACCGCGCCTTTTCCGAATTGTTTTTCGATGCTGGAAATAGCTGTTTCGAGAGATTTCTGTTTATCGGTCATCTGTTTGGTTTCAGCCACTTTGAAATGCCTCCTGATTTTGTATGATTCAGAATACCATATCTTGCACTGATATTTCAAAAACCCATAGCAAAAAGTGAAAAAAGTGGCGTGTAAACAGGAATTCGATTAGCATAATCAACGAATTTGATGAAAAAATTTTAGAAAAATTGCGGAGAATGTTTTGATCAGTTTGTCGTTTGCTGACTCTTCTGTAAAAATTCTTGGAATGATGAGTGGTACAAGCGGGGATGGTATTGATGCCACGCTGATAGAATTTTTTTTAGATGGCAGTTTTCGGCTGCTCTGGCACGATTCTTATAATTATTCAGATGCCCAGTTTAAAAGAATTCATGCTTTGATGAACAACCCCTGCGTTGCAGATATTACTCTCGGGGGGGCATATGTCGCCGAGCTCCATCACCGTGCCTGTCAGAAGTTTTTTGCCAGAAATGCTTTTTTGCCTGATCTTATCGCTGTTCATGGGCAGACGGTTTATCATCATCCGACTGTTGTTACATGGGATGACATTGAGATAAATGGTACTCTGCAACTTATGAACGGAAGTCTTCTCGCTCAGAAGACAGGTATTCCCGTTGTTTGTAACTTCAGGGCGGCCGATATGGTTGTTGGCGGTCAGGGTGCTCCGCTGGTGCCATTTGCAGATCTTTTTCTTTTTGGTAGAAATGCTGCCAGAGATGTTCTTGTGCTTAATATTGGGGGCATGGCCAATATAACAGCCATAAATGCCGGCGGCAATGAGCCTGCTGTTGTCTGTGCTTTTGATACAGGGCCGGGTAATGTGTTAATAGATTCTTTTATGCAGGCTTCAGGACTTGGACGATTTGATAAAGACGGCAGTTTGGCCTCATCAGGAAAAACTTTGCAGGATGTTTTGAGCAAATTTCTGGCTGATCCTTATTTTAAAATACTTCCGCCCAAGTCGACGGGGCGTGAATATTTTAATCAGCAGAAATTGGATAAAATTTTGATAGAATCAGGTAAAGATGCTGATCCTGCTGATATTGCCTCGACGCTGCTTGACATAACTGTAAACTCGATCGTTGAGGCGGTAATTGGCCTTCGTGGCACCGTAAAATTCCCTGCAGATCTGCTTGTGGCCGGCGGGGGTGCCCTTAATCGAGAATTGATGAAACGTCTTATTGCTGGTTTGAAGGGCATATGCATTGTTTCAACAACTGAAAAAGCAGGGGTTCCCGTGATGGCACGTGAAGCAATGGCATTTGCCGTATTGGGTTATGCTTTTTTGCAGGGCAGACCTGCAAATGTCCCTGCTGCTACCGGTGCCAAAAAGCTCGCATTACTGGGCGAATACCACCCGGTCAGCGGATAAAATCTATCTGAACTACGTTAGAGTAGACGCTGGCTTTGTTTGCGAGGCTTACGTCTTCAGGAAGCTGCAAAAATATTTCTTTTTCCTGGTCTTCGATGAGGCGAGATTGCTTTAATAACGGTGCAACGAAGCTTTTTTCACTGTCATCCGTTGATTTTACGGTTATTCTTAGCCATACCTGGCCGATTTCGAGAGCGGTTAGATTTTTGCAGTAGATTTTTATTTCTCTGTTAAGATTTTCAGGGTCAATATCTGTGGTGATAATTTGTTTTACAGTGCTGTCGAACATATTTTTCCATGCTGCTTTCCAGGTTTCATTTCTGGAAAAATCCTTAAAGAACTGCTTGTGCATATCAAGCAGTTCAGGATAAAACTTTCGCTGTTGCATTACCCTGGCAACGGGTATCAGCCATTCGACTGATGAAGTTTTAAAAAAGCCAGACAGGGCAAAGCTGAGTATCTGGTTTTGTTTTGCAGGTATAGATGCTTCTTCGGTAAGAAAATTTATGTCTGACGAGATTGATGCTGTGGTCTCATTTTCTGAGGGCAGCGGTGGTTTTATGCGTATTGCAAGATTCATCCATTCTTGCAGAGAAACATGGTGGATCGAGTCTGCTACCAGAAACTCAAAATAGCCCTGATTTTTGTCTCTGAAGATTCTTCCCAGGTAGCCTCGGTCGCCCTTGACCGGAAATATGTAACCATGGTGGTTCGCATCCCAGTCGGCCTGGTATATTTTGCCTGTTATGCCTTCTGATGCGAAAAACTGTGCTTTAAACATCAGTCTGATCGGGTGCCATGTTGCGTTTAATATTTTTTCTACGTATTCCTGCAGTGAAGTTGGCATAAACCATCTTGCCAGGCCCTCTTCAGCATACTTTATAGTATTTTCGTAGGGTCTGCTGCATACATAGATGCATTTTGAGTCATGCCGAGGTTCGATTCGAAACTCTACGCTGTCGTCGGTTATTCTGACCGGCGTAAAAGTGTCTGGTATTTTAAACTCGACCCCCTTAATATTTAACTTGAATGTGGGTTGAATGGCTTCGCTGCTGCTCAGGTTTATTTGTTCAGGGGCGCTCAAAAAGATATCTCTGGATACAATAAGATTGCTCGAAAAATTTTCTCTGGCCATAATTGGCAGGATTACAAGGAAAAGGAACGGTATAAAAGATATGGCAGCTGCAATTATGCCTTTTTGCAGTCGCGATAATTTGCTTTCTTCTTCGGGTTTCCAGTCTTTTTGCTTTTTTGTTTTTTTTCCGGTGGTCGCCAATGTCACAATCCGTCTGTTTCTTCTGGTTTTTCTTCCATATCTTCGAGTATTGCATCGACATTTTCAATGATCGGGCTTTCTGGAAACTGTTCTTTAATATTGCGATACACTTTTATCGCCTCTTCAACCCTGTTTAAAGCCGTTAAAACTTCGGCTTTTATAAAAAGAAATCTGTCCTGCAAACTTCCGCTGGCATTGGCGATCGGATGATTCTGTAAAAGTTCGAGGGCCGTTTCCCAACGGTCGCAATTTATGTTGCTGCTCACATCAATATAAAATGAAAGAGGTTCTGGATTATTTATATTGGCAGAAATAAGCTCTATTTCTTGTTGGGCGGCATCTGTAGAACTGTTCTGGCTGAATTCAACGACAATTTTTTGATACAAGTCGAGAGCGCCCTTGAAGTCTTTGGTGAATTTACGTGCTTCTGCCAGGTTGAATGTGGCTTCGATAAGGGCTTTCGTAGAAATTTCGCCGGTCGATGAAGATATCGCCTGTGTGTAAAAATCGAGAGCTTCGAGATATTGGCCATCGTGCATGGCGTAAGCGCCTCGATTCATGAGAATGTTGTAATGATCGCCATCTGTAAAGCCCTTATGAACCAGCGAAAATGTGTCTTGCTGCAGGCGGTAAAATTCGAGTTGATAAAGGTCGGGTGGGCCGAAGTCGTGGTATGACACTATGTGGCGCGCGCACAGCGCCGGAAGTTCTTTATAGGTCGAAACGAATATTTCGCGGCAGATGAGGGGATTGTTTTCTTGGTCTGGGCTGGGAAAGAGCCTTTTGAAATTATTTTGAGGACTGTAGACGTATGGGATTACATCTATGCCGTCAGTATGTTTGAGTAAAGCCATTATTTCAGCTCTACCATCTGTGTCTAGATCATATTTAACGAGATCTGCCGGGACAAGCCCTTCGAAAGAATCGATTACTTCGCGCATTCCACCTGGTTTTTGCAGCAGAAGCTGCGTTGTTTCTACTTGATCAGAGACGGTTTCTTCGAGAATAATTTCTCCAAAAGTTTCAAGTTGAATGCTTTTGTGGATTCTGTCGGTGTTTTCGAGTTTTTGTGAGTGCGCTGGAGTAACGGCAATAGCCATCAATACGGCAGCTGCAACAATCACATTGAGTCTCATCAGACGGTTTTCTCCCGGGATTCAACAAAATTTTCGACCTGTTTTTTCATCATGGTTATTGCTTCTTCGGCAAGTTCTTCTATGGCAATGGCGCGACTACACCCTGAGGCGGGCACATGACCACCGCCACCCATGGCCACGGCGACTTCTTTAACATTTACACCGCCTCTAGATCTGAATTCACAAAATGCCATGCCGTCATCGCGCTCAAATATTACAACGCTGGCGATTGTTTCACTCATTGAAAGAAGCTGGTTAAAAAGCCCGCTGCCAAACACATTATTAAGAGAAGCGTTGAGTTTTTTGAGGTCTGTTTGTTTTATGACAAGTGTTGCAAGTTTGTTGCCGCATTCAAGGCGGAAATTTGACAGACCAAAGCCCTGAACGCGAAGATCGGCTTCACATTTGCCGGAGTTAAGAGTGTTAAGTATTGGTGATGTATCCAGGCCTGTTTGTAAAAGATGGGCTGCTACCAGGTGGGCGGTATGACGAATTCCTTCATTTTGAAAGGATCTTGAGTCTGTTATCAGCCCGAGCATTAGACTCATAGCTACTTCAGCGTCGACGGGCAGGTCGCCTTGAGCGAGCAGCGCGGCGACTATTTCACAGGTGGAGGATGCACCGGTATCGACGTAGTTTATGTCACCAAACATTGTATTACTTGCGTGGTGGTCGATATTGATCAGTTTGGTTTTGCTTTGATCGCGGTTAAATGATATGCCGGTTCTTGTTTCGTCACCAGAGTCGAGAATGATTATCAAATCGTGTTTTGAATCGACAGTTTGTTCTCTTAGAATTCTTACTTCAGGAAATACAAAAGCAAACCTTTCTGGAACTCCGTCCAGTAGAGCTGTTTCTACTGTCTTGCCCGCTTTTTGCAGTGATTTTGCAAGGCCAGAAACCGAGCCTGTTGCGTCTCCGTCGGGTCTGAGATGTGCAGCAAGAAGAATTGACTGACTTTTGTTTATTTCAGCGAGAACTTCGAGAGCGGTATTTTTAAAGTTAGTAGGTAGCATGTTTAAGGATTGCGTCGACATCTTTGCCCATCTGTTCGCAGTATTTTCTGGCCGGGCCCATGTCTATTGTAGCTCTTTCGAGATGATCTGCCATAAGATCGCGAATTTCAAACCATGCGCTCAATCTTGGCTCAAACTGGCAATAATCGAGCTGAACATAGGGGGCTTTAAGGTTTGGATCGACTTCAAGCGCTTTTTTTACAATATCGCTGTCTACGGATGATTTTCTTACCGGGAGGTAGGTCGTTCTGACGCTCCATTCAGCGCCAATTTCGGTAGAAGTAAACCATTTTACGAAATCCCAGGCCCCCGCAATTTTTTTAGGATCGCCATTATTGAAGATATTGATATTGCTGCCTGAAAGAATGACTCCCCGGTTAATTACCCCCGGATACGCCTCTGGATTCGTTCCTTCTGTTGGTTGCATGATATGCCCCGGTAGAGGCGCTATGCCAAAATTAAAAGTCTTTATATCGGCTTCCATAAATACTTTGCTCACAATGCTGCTTTCGATTATTCCAACTTTGCCGGCGATAAAGTCGTTCTGATGGTCAAAAGCCTGGCCTTCTTTTGCAATACCTTCTTTCAGCATATCCTGAAGATATTGCAGCGCGTTGATGGCAGGTGCATCTGCAAAGTGTGATTTGTGGCCGTCATCGCTGACTATTTTTCCGCCAAACTGCAGAATTCTGTTGAGGAATCCCCAGACGTTAGCTTTGCTGCAGCCGTAACCGTATACTGATTTGTCTTCGCCGGGAGTTGTCTGATGATATTGAGTGATTTTGCGGCAGCAAAGGACCATGTCGTCAAGGGTTTCCGGTGGTTTTTCGGGGTCAAGACCAACTTTGGCGAACATGTCTTTATTGTAATAAAGCACGGGCACACTTTTGTTGAAAGGGAAAGAATAGAGTTTGCCGTCAAATGTGTTGTTGGCCAACAAAACAGGGATAATATCCGCTTTGATGTCTTCGCTTTCTGAGGCGATAAGGTCGTCTAGACAAACTATTTTATTATGTTTGATGAACTTTTTAGTCAGTGTTTCGTAGTTTTGCGATATGTCTGGGGCTTCATTCGCCACCAGAGATGCCAGCACTTTTTTGGCCAATGTGTCATAACCACCCATATTGACGCTTTTTATATAAAAATTATTTTGACTTTTGTTGTAGCGATCTACCAGATCATTCATTACAATGCCAAGCGGGCCACCCATAGCGTGCCAGAAAACGATCTGAGTTTTGCCGGCGACGATTTCGCCCGCTCCGATGCCTGCTGTCGCTTTATCGTGCTGCATGATCAGGCCAACAATGACCAGCCATATAACAAATACTGCAATTAAAAAGTTACGCATGGTTACTCCTTCATTCCAGAGGTGGCCTGTGATTCGACAAATTGTTTTTGTGCCAGGAAATACATAATGACCAGAGGAAGAATTGTCATGGTTGAAGCAGCCATGAGTGGACCCCATCTTGTGCCGGCTTCGCTTGAAAAGTAACTTAGGCCGACCTGGATAACGCGCAGATTAGTGTCATTGGTGACAATAAGAGGCCAGACGAAACTGTTCCAGTTTGCGAGAAATGAAAATATGCCAAGAGTCACCATCGGTGGCTTAGTGAGAGGCAATACTATCTTGTAATAGAATTGGAAGCGGGTGCAGCCGTCAATGGTCGCAGCCTCAAAAAGATCTTTGGGGAGCTGCATGAAGAACTGCCTGAGAAAAAACACAGAATAGGCAGAAGCCAGCCATGGAACAATAAGAGCAAGGTATGTATTTACCCACCCGATTTTGGAGAGAACAATGTAATTGGGTATGAGCAGCGCCTGTTGCGGTAGCATCATTGTGCCGAGCATCATCAAAAAGAGTGTGTCTTTAAATGGAAAATTGAAAAATGCAAAGGCATAGGCTGACATCGAGGCAAAAAATAGTGAAACAGCGGTAACGGTAATGGTTACGAAAAGTGTATTGAGAAAGAAGCGGTAGAAAGGCTGAGCGGCCCACGCAAATTTGTAGTTATCCCACCAATGAAATGGTTTTTTCACCTTCGGGTTTCGTTCGGTTGCAGGTTTTGCCATTTCTTCCTGCCATCGCCGGGCTTCCTCTTCTTTTAGTTTTATACGCTTCAGTTCTTCTTCGCCGTTAAGAAATCCGGGGCGGATAGCGTCTGGCAGGAGCACTATTTTTTTGCTGGTTGTCAGTATCTCGTCCTGGCTTTTAAATGATGTGGTGATCATCCAGACGAAGGGAAACAGCATAAAAATGGCGCCTGTTATCAACAATATATGAATTGGGATGTGTATCGGGTTTTTTATTGGTTTCATTCTTGCGGTCATCCTGTTCAGGAATAATGCACTTTCTTTTCAAGGTAGAGCTTGTTGAAAAGAGTGCATGCGAAGATTATTACAAACAGCACAAATGCAGCCGCCAGGGCGTAGCCAAATTCGAACTGTTCAAATGCTTTGCGGTAAAGGTAATAAACGACGACCATTGTGCTTTTTAGAGGACCGCCGCGGGGTGTCATCATATAAACCTGTGAGAACACCTGAAAAGAACCTATTGTAGAAATAGTGAAGATAAAAAATGTAGTAGGGGAGAGAAGTGGCCATGTTATATGCCTGAACTGGTGCCAGCGATTTGCGCCATCAATTCTGGCGGCCTCATAAAGATGACGGGGTATATTTTGCAGCCCGGCCAGAAAGATTATGACGTTATAGCCGAGACCTTTCCAGACGCTCATAAATATGATACATGGCATAGCCCAGAATGGGTCCTGGAGCCACGTTTGTGGTGAAATGCTGAATATGTCCAGGATCTTGTTTAACAGACCGAAATCTGGGTGATAAATGAAGTTCCATACGATTGCTACTGCGTTTATAGAGGTGATAACTGGAATGAAATAGATAGTTCGGTAAAGGCCAATTGCAGAAATAGGGTTGTTCAGAAGCACTGCTATTGCCAGAGACAGTATGATCGAGAGAGGAACGCTTATGGCCGCGTAATAAATCGTGTTAATGAGAGATTTGTAAAACAGCGGGTCATCAAGCAAGCGAGAGTAATTGCCTGCGCCGACAAATTCAGGCTGGCCGATCAGATCCCATTCGTAGAAACTCACTATCAGAGAGTAGAAAATGGGAAGAACGTGAAAAGCCAGTAAAATCAGCACTACCGGCATCAGGTATAAATATGCTCCCCAGTCTTGTTTGCGTTTGTTTGGCATTGCTCGTGTCCTGAGTCGTATTTTGTTAAGGGGCGCTGACCTGACTATAGATCAGCGCCCCGGCATGTGATCAGTTGCGTGAATTTCTAGCGGTTTTTGCGAGAAGCTTCAGCAGGTTATCATAGATTCTTGGAGTTTCATGTTCAAACGGGGGAGGTCCTGGCTGAGCCATATTGATGTCGCTGTCAGGGTATTGGTAATCGGTAAAATTGCAGCATCCAACAAGAGTCAGCGTGCCGTTGACAATTTTTTCCATTGCCATCAAGGGAATCGGGGTTCCCTTGGGGTACATCACTGCGGGAACTTTAGGGAAGCCGTCTTTGTTGAAAGTATCATCATCCCCGGAAACCAGAATTTCAACTCCGGTTTTTTCAGTCAAAGGCTTGTTTTCGCGGTCGATAAGCGAACATGTGCCCCATGTGATAACAGTTTTAAC
This sequence comes from Erysipelotrichia bacterium, assembly GCA_009928855.1. Classification (GTDB taxonomy): domain Bacteria; phylum Muiribacteriota; class Ozemobacteria; order Ozemobacterales; family Ozemobacteraceae; genus Rifleibacterium. The sequence goes on from SABV01000025.1 coordinate 8,754, forward strand.
GCCTTCGGTAACCGGATGCCCTTTTTTGAGAACATGAGCAAGGACACCCCAGGGTTTGTTCGTTTTGTTGGTGTTGTCGTGTACCTGATCGTCATTAAAACGCATTATCGCGCCAAGTTTGGCGAGAATATTGTTCATCGTGGCTGTGCCTCTGAGTTTTGATGAGTCCCAGGCGCCGCCCATGATCAGGTTGCCTCCGGCCATAAACCAGTCTGCTATTGCTGTGGATTCGCCGTCAAGGTAGCTGAGGCTCGGGTCAGGAACGATGAGAATGCCAAAGTTCTTAAGCATTTCAGGTTTGATGAGATTAAGAGTGTAGTAAACCTTAAGGCCATTTTTAACCATGTGGCGTTCAAAGGTTTCCATTTTATCTGACGAAGCATTGCCATGAGCAGCATCAACAAGAATGTTGATAGCTTTTTCCTCAGCCAGAGCTTCGTTGAAAAAAGCGACTTTTCTTGAGGGAATGCGTTTGGCAGGATTGCTGCCGGTGACCCAGGTCATGGCATTGTAAGCGATCTGAGGGTGAGAAAACATGAATGAATCGTAGCTGTCATGAAGCTTGTTCTTGCCCCCGCTGCCTGTGCCATCGTCGAACGGCGAACTGTCGCCGATCGCAACCACGCGGCCGGCACCAAATTCTGAAGCAACAATATAAGGAGATTTGGATATGCGGCTGTCAATAAGACCTACGGCCTTTGCATCCTGAGCTTCGATAATATCAAAAGTTGAGCCTGCCCATATGCCAACGCTTTTAAAGCCGAACATGGCTGGATGAGACTGGTTGATTGCGCCTGAAACAGGAGCTTCGTATACGCTGTTGCCCTGAAATTTAAAGCCGAATTTCGGGCAGAATTCATTGAGGGCTCTTACTGCGTCCCAGCCGTCACCGTCTCGGTCTGCATTACCATGATCGCCGATCATAAATATGCCGCCACCGTTTTTAACGTAATCTACAAAGATCTGTGCTTCATCTTTGGCATAGGGGTTGTTGGGTTCAGCCAGAATTATGGCATCGTAGTTTTTAAGCAGTTCTGCAGTGAAAACACGACCAGAAGCTACCTGACTCAGGCTTTCGACCTTAAAATCGTTGGCTTTGAGCATGTCGACCACTTCAGAATATGCACCTGCCGGTACCCAGTCTGCGTTGCCTGCAGTCTGACCGTGGGTGTCGTCGTAGAGAACATTAGCCGCCTCTGCTGATAAGCATGTCGCCATCAACATCAAGGTCACAAACAGAAAACTAACTTTTTTCATTCGCTTCCCCCCCTGTAAATTTTTGGGTTTTGCCAGTATATGAAAAAACGGAGCAAGAGGCAAGTTTTCCCTTTTGTGAATATTTCCAGGATTAACGGAGGGGTTTGCTTGAAGCTTTTTTATTCTTCTGTTTTGACAAGACCTTCTACTATTTCATTGAGGCTTCCTGACCACAGGTTAAGTGGCCCTGAAAAGTTTGCCAGCATAAACAGTCTGTCTATTGTGTTGTTAAGCTTGAGTAAACGCAGATTATAATCTTGTAGAAATTTAAGCAGCGATTCCATCTTGTCAGAAGAAATATCGCTGAAAATCGAGAAATTGTTTTCGACGAAAGGGTAGGGTGAGAGGCGTACGCTGTAAACATTTGCGTTCTGCTTTATCTCATCAGGGCGTCGGAGTCCGATAAACCACAGATTGTTGAACGCGTCTGTAAACAGATGGTTAGAGTGTCCAAACCCGGCATCGTATATGTTGTTATATTTGCCGTCGAGATTTCTAAAGACGTAGAGATATTGCATTGGCAACAATTGCGGAGTGCTTTGCATCTGGTTTGCCTGTTTGTCGCGTCCTGCGGGAGTTGAGGGGGGGGGAGTCAAATACGCCGAGAAAGTTTTGCTGAGATCCCAGAATGGGGTGTTGAGGCGTTTGCTTACCAGCCTTCCTTCGAGGTATAGGATTCTGTCAAGTGTCCAGAATGATATGAGCTTGATGGTGTTGCGCGATTCTACCCTTTGTGCGTGATCTTCTGTTATGCCCGATTCGCTGTTTATGCGATATCTGTGTAATACAGTTTTGCGGTAATCCAGGTCGTCAAAGAGATAGCGGTTTCGTGCCTGACCTATTACCTCTAGAAGAGCAAAAGAGTTGCTGTCAGCTGACCAGACCAGTTCGCCTATTTCGTTGGGCAACCGCAGGGCATCTTCAAAAATTTTATGCTGACGAATGTCCAGCAGTGTTATTCCTCTTGCTGAAGTGAATATAATACGATTTCCGTCCGGTGACCAGTAAGGAAACGCATTCAGGTAGTTGGCGTGAGAGGGCGAGGAAGGGTTGTCAAAACTTATCATGCTGCCCTTTTCTGCGTCATACAAAAACAGAATGCGCTCCTGAGATGAGTTGTTTAACGCCATGCCGGCCAATAAAGATTGTGCCGGTGACCAGCACATATCAAGCATTATTATGTTTTCATCCGAAAAGAGGTTTTGTGGTTCTGCCGCTCCAATGGTTAATACTGCTGGCCGCATACCATCTGTCAGAGCCATAAATTTGCCGTTGGCGGAGGCTGACAGGTTGGCATACCAGTTATGGCTTTGTTCTAGCAAAATAGAGCTACTGCATACATTGTTTTCGTCGGTCATAATGAAAAGCCGGTTGCTTCTTTTAAAGGGTCTGGCAACAACCACTCTGTTTTTGTCAACTACACAAAAATCAGTGTCTGGCTCAAGGCTTTTTTGAAAAGATGAATAGTTAATGAGGCCTGTTTGAATAGCGGTTTTGTTAACTTTTCTCAGAAACTGGTCTGGAATAGTTAAAAGAGAGTCTGCATTATCGAGCAGGTAGGTTGTTTCTGCTAGTTTGCGTTCTTTAAGGCTCTGATTAACCTGTTGCAAAATCTGATTTAGTCCGGGTTCGTTTATTCTGATCGTTTTGGTGTCTTCATTCTCTGTTTCAGCAGCGAGGTCGGGCGCATAAAAAAGTTTGATGGAAGTTCCGGTGGCAACTTTTTGGAGTCTTGCCAGATATTGGATGTAATTTTCTAAGAGATTTACTATAAGATTCAGTTTGGGGAGCTCGATGTTCAGTGGGTGTGGCGAGTTGAATCCGGAGCGTAGCGGAGGTTGAAAAACAAGCTCTACGCGTGGAGTGTTGAAGTTTATGGTTTGATCTGTTTTTTGTGCTGCAGATGGATCGGCCTGTATTACAAATGCAAGTAACAGCAGAATAAATGTTAAGTTAAATATTGGCATGCTTTTTTGAGTTTTCATAAAATCAATCTCCGTGTTTGCCGTCGTTCTGAAGACTTTTGAATATTTCTTCTATAAGCCCATCTACAAGCTGGTCTGATGGTAGTGTTTTTATTATTTTTCCATGTTTGAAAATCAAGCCGCTGTCTTTTCCACCTGCGATACCGAAGTCTGCCTGTTCTGCTTCACCAGGGCCATTAACAGCGCAGCCCATGACCGCAACCAGAAAAGAGCTGTTGACTCCTTCCAGACGCTGTTTGACTTTGCGAGCTATTTCCTGCAGTGGAATCTGGCACCTTCCACAGGTAGGACATGAGACAATCGTTGGCCCTGAGCAACGGAGTCCGATAGATTTCAGTATTCTGACCCCTGTTACTATCTCTTCGGCAGAATCTCCTGTCAGCGACACTCTGATGGTATCCCCGATTCCGCTCATGAGAAGGCTTCCTATGCCAATTGAAGATCTTACTATGCCCTCTTCTGGCAGTCCTGATTCGGTTACTCCGAGATGAAGAGGGTAGTCGCACGAGTCTGCAACTATTTTGACAGCATCGGTCATGGTTTTTAAATCAAAGGCTTTAACGGCAATTTTGATAAGTCCGAAACCGTATTTTTCAAGGCGTTTAACTTCATTTAATGCTGATTCGGCAAGAGCTTCAGCAGTTACGCCACCATATCTGGCCTTGATTTCCGGGTCTAATGAACCTGCGTTAACCCCTACCCGTACAGGAATCTGTCGATCCATTGCCGCTGCAATGATTTCTCTTATTTTTTCTTCTGTTCTTATATTGCCCGGATTCAGCCTTAGTGCGTGTACGCCATTTTCTATGGCTTTCAGGGCGAGCTGATGATCAAAATGTATATCTGCAATTACCGGTATCGGGCTTTGGTTGCATATTTCTTTGAGCGCGTCAGCTGCAGCCATGTCGGGTACTGCCAGTCTTATGATGTCACAGCCCGCCATTTCGAGGCGTTTAATTTCGCTGATTGTCGCAGCGGCATTGCGTGTGTCTGTTTTAGTCATGCTCTGGACTGTTATTGAGGCATTACCACCTACCGGAACCATGCCTATTTTGATTTGTCTGCTTTTGCGTCGCTTTATTTCTGTCATTTTAAGCCTGCCACCATAAAAGTAATATCGTCAGAGTAAGTTTTGCGAGTAAAGGGTTCAATTGCTTCAAGTATCATTTGTCGACAAGTTCTGGCATCTGTAGCTTTTAGATCTGAAAGAAAGTCTTCCAGGTCAATGCCTTTCATCTGCTTGAATGCCTTGTACAAGCCGTTCGTGGAGCAAAACAGCAGATCGTCTTCTGCCAGCAGTATATCACAGACGTCCAGTTCCGGTTGCTCTTCGAGGCCTATGGGTTTCGAAAGTCTGTTTTTGAGTTTTTTTAATTTGCCACCCCTGATCAGTATCGGTGGGGGATTGCCAGCGTTAAAAATATCGACTTTGTTGCCGGATATGGAGAAAATAGTGATAGCCGAACAGAGTTTCTTTTGTGAAAAATGCTTCAACAGCTGATTTGCCTTTAACAGCTTGGTGCAATGTTCAGGTATACAGCGAAATATGCTGAAAATGATATTGAGTGTCAGTACAGCGGGGATCCCTTGATTAAAAGCGTCATAAAGGCCTATAAAACAATTATCTGGTATCTCGCAGACATCAAGCATGTCTCCCTTTATTTCGCTTGAAAGGGAAGCAAAGGAGAGTAGACGAAGTTTTCCGAAATATTGATCTGTCGTTTTGACGCTTATTGCCTCAAGCATTTTCCCGGCCCAGATAATTTCCTGGGCTGTTTTTTCGTGATTGAGGAGACGAGAGATCATTTTCAGATTTTCAATAATATGAGGGATTTCATTTACAAGCCCCTGAACGAGGTTTAACTCGGTTTCTGTATATGGCACCTTTGAGTTTTTAGGCCCCAGAAGGAATTGTCCGTAGCTGCTGTCGAAGTTGCTGTTGCGAAAGTCAAAATAATGTCTTACATCGCACTGTTTGAGACTTGTAGCTGTCTGTTGCTGTTCGGTATCTGAAATCGTCGCGTAGTAATGTATTATGCTCTCAAGCTCGTTAAGATTTTCTGGTAATTTTCGCAGGGCTGTTGCCGGTGGAAGAGCTGCAATGTTTTCGGGAAAACTTGCGTGGCAGCCTGAATCAAAGAAGACGGTTGCTGAGGAAAAATCCAGTACAAGCTGAAGTTCACTGATAAAGCGTGTGAAGAGCTTGTTCTGTTCAGGAAGTTTGCGTATTTCAGTGAGAATTGTCTGCATGACCCTCGCAGAATCAAAATTCTGACGGCCAAAAAAGCGATTTACCAGATTTATCAGAAACTCTTTAAGTGGGGTAAAAATCGCGGCGATAAGCAGAATGGCAATTATTTTGCTCCAGGCATCTGAAAAATTCAAAATTTCCTGCATCAATTCCTGGACAAGTTCCATTGAGCCCGCCAGGATTGCGGTAAGAAGGGTGTAGACCAAGCCAATTGAAAATATCAGGTCGATTTCCATCAAATTGTATTTGAGCATTGTATAGCTGAGTATAATGCTCATGATGATACTTAAAACCGGGAAAAGACCGAAAGAATAAACAGTTGTGCCGCCAATATACCACTTACTCATAGCGATGGTAATCGAGCCGGCGGCTATTGGTAGCAGCATTGCCGTGAATGTATACCTCAGTCTGCGTGCCTGTATTTCTCCGTCAGCTTTTTGTCTGCTATTTGAGAGAGTTGACAGCGAAAGAAAGAGATAGGCAATGACAATGCCCTTTACAATAAACTCGCTCTTGCCAAAATTCAGCGAAAAACCGCCTGCTATTTCCGAAAATTCCGAGAGCATATTTCCGGACCAGAGAAGGTAAAGAAGTATTGCGGCGGGTATAAAAAAGATAACCGGCCGGTATTTTGAGCTGATGATGATCGCATTTGGCTGATGCTCCGGATAAATGGCCGTGAAAACACAAAAAAAGTAAGCAAGCAGAATGCCAGGAGTGAAGAGTATTTTGACTCCGATTTCGGTTATACCGCCAAAAATGAGATTTAATTCTGCCAGGCTCCAACATGTGAAAAGTAGCAAGAGAAGACTGAAAAGCTTGTTGCATGCACGTTGAGCCCCTTTGATGATAACAATGACAGCCAGAACAGCCTGGATAAGTGCGGAGGATATTCCTAGAAAGGCTGGAAAATTCATTATCTGAATTTCCAGTTGGGCTGACGGATTCTTGTTGAGGCGGGGCGCATGTTTACTGAAGTAACCAGAACAGAAGACTCGTTCTGTTGCTTGAATTCGAGTTGTATTTTTATCGTGCAGATTTTGTTGCGGTTTCCAGAGTCGTTTGAAACCATGTCAAATGGGTAGTAAGACCACCCTGTCGGCGAGTGTGGATCATGAGCTGCATAAAACGGTTGAAAAAGTTGTTCGCCTATTTTTTCGAGACTGAGCATCTTGACCGGGTTTTCACGATTTTCGCTTCTCCAGAGTATCTGGCGACGTGCACCTCTCTCGACTTCATAACTTACCGTTACCAAGGCATCCTCACCCGGTTCCGGTTTTTCGAGAGAATATTTATAACAGCGCATTTTTATAGAATCGGGCTGTATTTCGAGGATCTCTTTTGCATTGCGCAGGTCGCTGACCATGCGTTCCATTTTATTTCGTATTTCGGAAGTCAGCAGCAACTGAGAAGTTCCTTTTTTTACGGTAGACATGCCGGTTGTCTGCATAAGATAAAGTATGCCGCCAACGAGTATTGTCAGAGACATTCCAAGGAGGAGTTCGACTAGAGTAAAACCTCTGAGAGAGTGGTGTCTTTTCATTTATGCTGCCCGATAAAAGTCGCAATTTCTGCGATTTTTTTGTTGTCTTTGTCGAATACCAGAACATTTACTTTTTTAAGCTTTGCAGGCATTGCGCTGTTACTGATCTCTTCGACTTTGGCTAGCCTGCGAAAGTGTCTGTAATCTTCAGGGTATGCTTGCAGTTGCTTTAAATAGGTTTTGGGATAGATGAGTTTCAGACGTGTAAATGTTGTTTTCAGTTCGCTGTCGTTGAGGGAGTTGTTTGAAAAGACGTCTGAAAAGAATTTTTCAAAAGCTGTATCATTGTAATAGGCTTCGTCAAATTGTGGGCGGTCCTGATATACTTCTCTGAAGTTTTCATAATCTGATTTTATCAGATCAAATGGCAAGCCCTTCATCTCTTCTATTTTTTCTCTGGCAAGATTGTAGGCCAGAACGTGTTCGGCATTATCGTGACTTCCCTGGACTCCAAAGAGAAACATGTTTGTAAATGGCAATGCAACGAGTCCTGCCAGAAATAAGACTATAAGAATTTCGATAAGAGTGAACGCGGAGTTGCCGGCAAAATTCTTCATTACATGGCCTCCGGAGCAATTCTTACCTGGTTGCGGCCTTTACCCTTTGCGACGTAGAGCGCTTTGTCGGCTTCTTCGATCATTTCTTCAAGGGTAACATCTCTTAAGTGAAGCGTAGTAACGCCAATTGATACCGTTACCCGCATAGAATCGTTTTTAAATAAATATTCTGCACCTTCCACTGACTTCCGAATCCTTTCTGCTACGAGATAGGCTTCTTTGATGCCTGTTTGGGGAAGCAATACAGCCATTTCTTCGCCGCCATAGCGCCCCGGGGTGTCTACTGATCTTATGCTTTCAATGATTCGTTGAGCTGTTTCGCGCAGAACATGGTCACCAGCCTGGTGCCCATAGGTATCGTTAAACCTTTTAAATAAATCAATATCAAGAAGAAGCACACTTACTTCAAGCTGGTAGCGTTTTGAACGACTTATTTCTTTTTCGAGAGAGGCCAAAAAGAACCTTCTTAGATAGAGTCGCGTCAGGCCATCTGTGATAGCCTGCTCAAACAGCCGCTGTTTTTCGATTATCAGAGACAGGTGGTGTCTTAGGGTTTCTATGAAGCTGTTCTCATCTTCTGAAAAGCTTTTGGCGTCTTTAAACCTGTCCTCAGGAAAAATAAGATAAATTGTTCCGAACTTTTTATCTTCAAAAAAGAGCGGCAAAGCCATGATCTTTTTGTTGAGTGACTCACAAGATTCAAGCTGCATCTTGAATGATGCCAATGCCGCGCGCGAACATGCTTTTATTGCATCTGCCTCTTTTTCATCAAGATGTTCGGCGAGATAGAGACTTTCTTCGCCCTCGTTTATCCAGGCTGTTCCTGATAGTTCAGCTTTTAGATGAGTTTGCAGATTTGTAGCTGCAAGATCGAATACTTCACGCTGACTATGGCTTGTAGATGCTTTCTGTGTGAGGTTATACAGCACAGTAAGCTCTGTTAGACGGTTTTTTAATCGCATCGTCATAAAATTGAACGTGCTTGATAAATCGCCAAGTTCATCTTTGGCAAACACTGGCAGGGTTTGGTTCAAATCGCCATTTGAGATTGCTCTGGCTCCGGAAGAAAGTATGGAAACCGGCAGCAAAAATTCTTTTATAAGCAGAGTAATTAGAAAAATTGATGTGCCAAGGCTGAAGAACAGGCCTATGGCTACGAGAATATATGTTTTTTGTATTTCACCAGTTATTTTATTCCAGTTCATTCTGGCGCCAATAAGAAAGTCTTTTGTGTTAATACCCTTGGTTAATGCCACAAGCGCAGTGCCATTCTGATCATTTATTCTGGCGGAATCGACAGAGTTGGAAATTTTTGCGCTGGCTATCATGGGCAGAAGATTTGCCTTAAATGTCGGCGAAAGTTTGGGCATAACATCTGAAAAGTCATCCTGGTTGATGATGATCAGTTCATAGTCAGGGTTGAACTTAAACTGACTGGTTATCGACTGACGAAGATAAGAGCGGTCGAGTTCGGTTTTGTCGATTGTGGCTATTGATGCGAACCTTTTTCCGGCTCTGGTAGTTACTATGTCTGAAAAAAACAGCTCACTATTGCCGGTGCCGGGTAAAAAGATTTCTTTTAATTTTCCTGTTTGAGAGGTTATCAACTCAAAAAGGCCTTCGCTTAATGCCGGTTGCGGTTGAACCTTGCCGGCGTTGCTCTCTGACGACATTGCCAATAGCCTCATTCCCAGTTCTTTTATGAATATGCGGTTATTAGCTTTGTCTGCGTTGGTCATATTGTCGATATCGAACTCAATGGTGCCGTCCAGGCCGATCAGGTAATAGCTTGTCAGGTGGTAGGTCTTGGAAAACTCAAAAAAAGTTTCGTGCAGCCTGGCTTTATCAAAATTTTGCATTTCAGGCAGCATCTTGGTTGATCTCAACCAGCCATTGATCTGTCGATAGTAAGCTAGAGTAGATGCATCAATGTTTTTTACAAGCTCTACGAGTTTGCTTTCGGCTTTTTGGCTGAGTAATTTTTCCTGGCTCAGCGAGTAGCTGATTCCGAGGAATATCAATATTGATACCGGAAGCTGCATGCACAGGAAGAAAAGGGCCGCCATTTTTTTGCGCAATGAAAGCCCTTTGTTTAGAGTAACGCTGTAATAATGGTAGAATAGCATCGCTGCGGCAAATAGTATTATCCAGGTCATTAAACGGGCTGTTTGAATGTTTGATTCGAGATACTGGCTTTCTGATTTTGTTGAAAAAAGCGAGAATATATCTGTCGAAGAGCTGTCAGGGTGAGGCTGGACAAAGATTACCCAGTCGTCTGCGTGCATTGGGTTTTCAAGACCCGCATCGAAATTGTTAAACAAGCCTTGAGCGATTGGCATTAGTTCCTGGGATGCCAGTTCGATGTGCCCTGAGCTCTGGTCAAAGAAACCGACCGAAAATTCAGGGCTTGATTCTGTTTCCTGTTTGATAATTTTGGAAAGCGAGAATGTTGGTGAAAGATTCTGGGTGGGTATGAATACCATGAACCCGCCCTGAGAGTTGTCTTTGGTGTTTATGAAGTTCCAATAGAAGAAGACTTCAGAAGATGAATTGTACCCACCCAAAATGGTATTTGGGCTCGTAAAAGCTTGGCTTACCGGAAAATTTCGACCGGTCAGCGGCGCAGTTTCAATAAAAAAACTGGCATTTTGTTTCTCGAAAATTTTGATTTGATGAAGGGTTTGCAGGTTTGTTCCCGCTGCAAAATCGTTATAGGAATCAATCAGCATTTCTACCAGGCCCTGAGCTTTTTCGTGGGTTATACCCTGGGCTTTGATGCTTGTAAAATCAGGAGTTACACGCACCTGGTTATCCCAGAAGATTATGCTGCTGTTTGTGGGAATTTCATTTTTAAGTGAGTCGAGTAGTTCAGAATTTTTAGTGCTGTCCGGGAGATTGCGTCTGAACGTATCGTTAAACAGGCGCAGATTTTGGAGAAATACCTGCTTATTGGTGGTTCGGTTGGCGAATGCGACCAGTTCGCGGTAATAGTATTTCTCATTTGCACTGCGGTTTCCGAATGATTCGTCTTCCAGGTAGACAGAATATGACTTGTAATAAATCATCATTGGCAGAGCAGCAAAGAATATGAAGAGAAAAAACCATACCTGTGGCAGGCTTAAACGAGATTTAAAATTTTTCTCCTGTGAAAGGCTCTGGTTCATTATTTTTTCTGGATTTTGCAGACCGGACGTGTTAGAGATTAGATAGCTCATTTATAACATCAGGAGGATGCTTATGTCTATTGGCAATAAATTCAAATTGATTCTTCTGCCGACAGTCTTCCTTTTTGCTTTTGCGGCAAACGTGTCGGCTCTTTCCATAAGAATTCTTGAGGGTGGAGTGCCTGTTCTTGAGCCTCAGAAGATGGTCGAAGAGGGTTTGAGGCAGGGAAATGCAGCATTGCTTCGCCAGGCATGGCAGCATTACGCAGATGCGGTTAAACTTTCCGAAAATACAGATGCCGGTTATCTGGAGCTTGGCAAAATATATTTTTATCTTTCGCTTCTTGGCGATGCCAACCAGTCTGATTTCGATACTGCTGAGTTTTATGCAAAACAGGCTATTGATCGCGATCCGCAGAATGCTGACGCTCACAGAGCCCTTGGTTTGATTCTTGCCGGCCGCGGTGCTTTTCTCGATGCTTTCGGCGAATTGTCTCTGGCGTTGAACCTCAACCCCGGAAATGAATTTCTCATTTGTGACATTGCGGCGCTTCATCTGGCATTGCATCAGCCGATCAAGACAATTGAATATCTTGAAGGCCGTAACCATAAAAGTGGCTGGGCTTATGTTGTTCTGGCAATGGCGTGGTCGCAGCAGAACCAGAAGGGTAAGGCTATTTTGAATTTAATGAAGGCCAGAAAACTGGGCTTTTCAGGATACTGGATTGATACCATGCTGGGCCAGTTTGCAGAAGAGTTTCATCTGCCCCTCAACCAATAACTTTAGTAGAAAAGATTTCGCCAGACTATTATCAGCAGGAATATTCCAACGATTCCCATGAGTGTTGTGGTAAGCGGATTCATGTTGTAGTGATACTTGAGTTTTTCCATGGGTGTTGGCTGGTATTCTGTCCATCGCAGCAGTTCTTTAATGTGATCGCTGTATTTGTCGATGTTTTCGTATCTTGATGTCGTTTTAGCCGTTATGCGGTATTCATGATACCTGAACGATATGGTTTTTTCGCCTTCCATTACGCCGTGAAGATTGCAGTACCACTGATAATCATCACGACTGTTGCTTACCAGAAAATACTGGCAGTCTTTAGTCGGGGGCTCGATTGTACCGGTAAAATATTTATCGTCTATCAGCGAGTTCTTTATCGTGGCCAGATTGCCCCAGAATGGCAGCCCAAGGTTATTTTCTGCCAAAAATTTATCTGTGCCATCGTTAAGGATTTTTAGATTTTGTCGACATTTTCCGGTGAGCAGTTTCCCTGTGTCTTCTGCCGTCAGCGGTGCCGATAAAACTATTATTATAGAGGCTGCGAGGGAAATCATCCTGATGAAATTTTTCAACATTCGGGCTCCTCGGGTAAGGTTTAATGTAATTTAATCTTTCAAGCTTGATTTTGCCAGAGAAAGCTAGTAAAATGCAAGAATTAAAGCTGCGCCTATAGCTCAGGTGGATAGAGCACAGGATTCCTAATCCTGGGGTCCCAGGTTCGAGTCCTGGTAGGCGCGTTTTTTTATGCCCTGAAATAACACTAGAAAATTAAAAAAAGCTTTCCGGATATGTTTAAGCGAAGCCTACTTCGCACTTAACTAATCACCCGAAAGTTTTTCGATGAAAAATATGTCATCCCACCGCTTCTTCCTTTCGATTTTACTGTAGCACGAAAAGCAGCAACACTATTTTCGGGGTTGTCTTGACGCTTCGGTTCTAATCCCTTACAATGGTTGTACGTCATTTCGTAGTCGCTATTGTGGAGGTCGCAATGAAGCATGTTTTTCTTTTAAGCGCAATTTTGTTCCTTGTAGTAATGACTTCCGGTTCTGCTTACGCCGGTTCGCCGACAGATGGGTACATTCCCACCTGGAAAGTTGGCGATCGCTGGGTTCTTGAAGCTACATACCGCGATTTAAAATCTGAGGGTGAAGTCTGGTTGCCGCCTATTCAATGGGTTTTTAAAGTGCGCGCAATGAAAACTGTCGATAACCAGAAATGTTACGTCGTTCATATTTTCCCAAACAAGGGTGACATGAAAAATCAGGCAATTCTCTGGCTTTCTGTAGATGATTTGAAGCCTATGCGCGTAATTGATATTTTTCCGACTAACGAAGGCATGAAGCACGCCGAAAGAGATCTTGACCCGTCGGGTGAAGTTCCTCTTCTGGCAGAAGACACGCTTATTCCGTATGATCTTCCGGTGTTTCCCCTTAATCGAGCCAATACGGCAGCTCAGGGAGCAGACGGTTTTTCTGCTTATCGTGGCCAGGCGACTGAGAAGAAGTTTGCTAAAATCAGAAATATTGGCGGTCTTTCGTTCAAGCGAACGGTAGCCCAGAAAAATAAAGCCCCAGAAAAGCAGTATGCAGACACATTTGCTGCTTATCGTTCTTCTGGTGCGGCCTATCAGGTCGAAATAGACGAACCCCGCTCAAGTACTGACATCGTTCAGCTCTGGCAGAAAGGTTCGCCGTGGGCGTTGTCTTCAGAGAATCGTGATCGCAAAGTTCGCCTTGTGCCATCTTCTGCGCCAGAATCCGGTTCGGCTAATGAAAACGGGGGTGAATTCTAATGAAAAAGCTTGCACTCATTATTGCAATTCTTATCGCTTCAGCTCCGATGCTGCTTCTTGCCAACGATGGGTCAGCACGTGGCGAGATCAAGCCTGCTCCATGGTCTGGCGACTGGTGGTCTCGTAAAAAAGGCTTTATGATCAAAGGGTGGCCCGGCCACAGCCCATCTCCTTTTGAGAGATACGATGCTTATGTTCAGAGTAGAACCGGCAAAAACCCGGGCACCGTTGCCTGGGAAGGCAATGTTCGCAACGCACATTATAATCCGAATGCCGAAAGCTGGGAAGGCCACTGCAATGGATGGTCAGCTGCGGCGATTTTGACAGCAGAGCCCAACCGTAACCGCGTTCGCAACGGTATTGAGTTTAAAACAGCAGACCAGAAAGCGATTCTTTCTGAGATTTACATGAATACTTATTGTAATTTTTATGGCAATCGTAACTGGGGCAAGCCCGGTGATAACCGGGATGATATTTACCCGGATGAATTTCACCGGCTTCTTATTAACTATATTGCCTCTGGCAAGAGCGCCGTTGTTTGCGATATAGAATCTGACCGCATGGTCTGGAACTACCCATTGTATAAATTTGAGTCAACCTGGACAACCGGATGGTTTGATGACAAAAAACTTAAGGTGACTACCACCTGTTACTTTGTTGATGATAATGTAAAGCCAGATTTTATTGGGTGCAAATGGTTCAGCGTTAAATATACCTATAATCTGATTCTTGACCAGAACAACGCGATTGTTTCAGGTGAATGGACGGGTGAATCTCGTAAGAATCACCCTGATTTCGTCTGGGTGCCTACAAAAGATGCTCCTAACCCGGCTAACAGCAATCTCGAAAACCCCTGCTTCGATCCGAGGATGGTTAAAGAGATTTGCGAAGGTCCTGACAATCGCGATTTTCGCGGTGGTTCAGAGGTCAGAAGTCCTGATGCGGTGGTTATGGAAGCAGGTCTCAACCCGGCCGACATTTTCTGAAAAAACGAACTGAAATGTTTAAGAGGGCTGCCTCGAGGTGAGGTAGCCCTCTTCTTATATTGAGAAACAGGTGCAAATTTTGTCGCAACTTGTGGTAGAATCTCTCAAATCTTATTGTGAGCTGGTATGATGAAATTTTATGTGATAAACAGAGACAACCATTTGTCAGCAAATTCGGCAATGACCTTTGTCGAGATTATGGTTGCCGGGCTGCTTATGGTAGTTGTTTTTATAATTGGCTGGACAATTTCAAGCAGTTTTACCAGTGTTTCAAAGGTTCGTAATTATGAAACCGCAGTTTTTCTGGTAAATCAGGCAGTTGAGGCAATAAGAGCGGCTAGGTCGAGAGAGCTCGGTTCTGACGGTGATGGCGGCAAAAACACATTGCTTGCAGATTTTAATTCTGGCAGTAACGTATTTGACAAAAATGGCGAAGGTTTCGTGCCGGTGGTTGAGGTTGCCGGTGTTAAATACCGCCGTACTATTAGTATTAGAGATGTTCCTTCTGGTAACAAAGATCTGAAACCAGGTCTCAAACTGATTCGGGTTAATGTTACCTGGAAAGCTTCTGATGATGGCAGGCCCGTTGAGTT
>SABV01000282.1 GCA_009928855.1 Erysipelotrichia bacterium
GATAAGTGTTGCCGTTAACATTTTTTAATGCAGCATCGAGCCTGAAACTTGGAATAAAATCATTGATCAGCTCCGCACAGTTGTAAACAGCCAGCGGAACCAGCACTTTGGCCTGAGCCTCGGCCATGCCCTGCAGAACATGAAATTTTGGATGCTTACGACCATATTTGTCAGAATCATTTAGCACCATGGCAAAAACAGAACCGGTTTCTTTAGCGAGAGGAACCCAGCCCACCGGCGTAAAGCGAGCATAGTAAACGCCTTTTACCTGAGTAAGTCGCGAAAGCTGAGGCGATGGATAAGGTTTTTTGTGATTGCGCGGAAAAGTCCAGATTTCGTAATCAAAAATAGTGTCGTTGCTGAAAAAATTAGAGTTTGTAAAAACCGCCACTTTTTGCATAAGCTGGTCGGGTGACAGGCCTTTTTCTATAACGAATTCATCGACCGGCTTAAAATTTGCGTTTTTATGGGCATCACCGATTATTTTTTTTATCATTTCGCCGGTAACCGCTTTTTCGACAGGCTCATAGGCCGAATGAGAATCGGCTCTGACGTGCGCAGGCTGAGTCATATCGCCCATAAGGTGCATTGTTTCGCCAAGACACCTGAATGCTTTGCCAAACATCTGACTTTGACTAAGCTTGCCAAAAGCAGCTTTATCGTTTTCCATGGCAGCTTTAAAAGCTCGTAAACCCTCACTGAAGTTATGTTCATTCCCGGCATCGATCAATCCCCACGAAATAGCGTCTTTCTGGGGTCTGAGAATCTTCGGGATCAGTTTGAACTTTCTTGTTTTTGAGCCAGATTCAAGATTCGGGTTCCAATCGTCAGCCCGGTAATCAAGGGTTTTAAAATAGTCAGCTTCAGATGCAAATTTCTTTTTATCAGGTTTTTTATACCATCTGCGCATCCAGGTCAGGTAATGAGGTTCGTAAACGGGGTCATAAAAATGTCTGAAACCCATTTCAATCTGCGGAACATCAGCGTCATGACCACCCCGCTGTAACCACCCTGAAAACGTGGTTTTTATGTTGGTAACTGCTCCGGATCGCTCACGCATTGTAGCTTTGGCATAGGTCAAACCTTCGAATTCAGCGGCGGTATCAATGTGCATATGCTGATATTTTTCGCCAAAAAGCTCATTATCAGCTCTTACCATAAAATTTTCGGCGGCAAGTTTATTTATGGCAGGGTGCGCATCGGTGCAGTTCCAGGCAGAGAGGCGACCACCCAAAAACGAAAGGAAAAATGCCAGAACAATAATTTTTCTTAAATAAGGCATTTGCACAAACCACCTATGTGTACCAATTATTTTTATAATTATAATAATTTAAACACAATCCACAACCCCCAAATAGCGTTGACGTTTGGGGCTAGAGATATCAAAGCACTCTTTCTTTCTGAATAAGCAGCAGAATCGCGAGTTATGGTATTATACAGCCATAAATCTGTCATGGGCGGTGAGAGCAATGAATACAGAATTTGGCGGCATGCGGCTTTTTCGCTACTGGAAAACAAAAGAATTCAGCATTTTGATCGATGGGATCGTTCAGAAAATAGTCTGCAAGGCCGGGTCTAATATCTCATATAGCGATGCAGAAATGTTATGCGAAAAAAAAGCAGAACATGTACAAAACATCATAAATGGCAATGAATCTCGAAAACATGAATACGAAAAGCCAGTATGCGAAGAAATAGTTCAGGAAATTGACCCGAACAATATAGTCACACGCAACCGCTACGGCGCCCTGATACTCAACACCACTTCGCTGAGCATTTTTGATATCGACCAGCACAAAAAGTCATTTTTAGAATATTTCGGTTTTAAAAAAGACAACAAAACCGCCATCATAGAAAATCTTCGGGCACTGTTCGCCAAACGCGGCCAGACGACCTCAAACTGGCGCATTTACGAAACATGCAAAGGCATTCGCCTGATCATTGTCGGCGAATATTTTGCACCGGATTCACAAGAATTTAAAAGTTTCAGCCAACAGATCAATGCTGACAGTCTCTATACATGGCTCTGCACACAACAACACTGCTGCAGGGCAAGACTGACACCCAAGCCTTACCGCATGAAAATAGAGACAATTAAATACCAATGCCCTATTCCGGAGGGGCAAAAAGAGCATTATCAACAATGGGTCGCCAACTATCAGCAGCAGTCAAAAAAGTTCACCGTATGCCGACTCATAGATACTCTTGGATACCACATCACAGAAAACGCCATCGTCGACTTTCACGATCGCATCTGTTGCAATGAACAGGCCGACACCCTGGCTTAATCTAAGTCACAAAAAGTTTTACGACTATGACTTGGCTGCCTGAACGTTAAAAGTCAGAAGGATTTAAAAATTGCTGACATTACGCGGGTGATTGGCAAACAGAGATGGAAGCTCATCAATAGCCAGATCGTTCAGCGCATGCTCAAGAAAATCCAGCTCAATTTGGGCCGGATCACCGGCCTGGGCAGTATAATGCGGCAAACCACAAAACACAGAGACAGGAACAACCCTCGGAATAATTGCTCCGGGCGGAAGAGCTTCAGAGGCACCTGAAATCGCCATAAACAGTAACCTGAGAGAACGCATAGACTTCAGCCTCGCCACCAGCATGTCGGCAACAGCATTCTTAACGGCAGGAACCACAAGCACCAATTTTTCACCGGCTTCAATCAATTGTCTAAGAGTCGAACAATCTTCATCAGAGTTGCCATTCAAACGTATTGGAGCCAATCCGCCAGATTCAGCAAGGCTATACCAGCGCGATTTTTCATCTACATCTGCAATTACAAATCGCAGGGGGCGCTTAAAAATGCGCAGTACACAGAGCCAGGTCAGTATGCCGTAGTTGCGCACAATAAAAACCTGAGGCCCTTTTATTATCTCAGTTTCACCCCAGACACGAAAAAATGGAAAAAAAACACTGCCCGTAAAGCGGGCAATCGCGCGAAAAGCTTTCCAGGCAAAGCTGCCCGGAGATTCTGGAGTTATTATTGCCTGTCGGGCAGACTCAATTGTCGGGGTTGATTCCGGGAATTCGGTCATAAATGCGTGATATATTATAGCGCTGTAAAACTTCGTTCATTACAAAACTTTTCAGAAGGTCGTTGCGATCAAAAGTAAAATTACCCGGTTGCAGAAGTGGGGGCGTATCAACAGTCCGGTTTGCAAAAGCGGATGCCGATAACAAGCCTTCATCTTCGACGTCGTCTTCAAAGTTTGTCTGCCCTGACAAAGTCGGCAGCTCATCGTAATTGACCTCGGCACGACCAGGCGCCTGATCATAGCTTTTGCCAGTCAGCGAAGGCAATTCATCATAATTCACCTCGGCTCTCTGACGGCGTGCTATTTCTTTTGAGGTCAGAGCCGGTAAATTATCGTAGTTTAACGACTCAGACTCGCTGTTTCTGGGGGAGCGTTTTTTGCCGGCAAGAGTTTTAACCGGCGGAGCAGCAGACGCGGATGTTTTTTTAAAGAAATCATCGAGTGAGGTCAATTCTGAAAAATCCATATCGACATTTTCTTCCTGTTTTTTCTTGTTGATCTCAGACCACACAGAAAAAACAACGGCAAGAACGATGATAACGATTTCCACAATTACAACTCCTGCTAATCAGCGTTTATTGGCGGGTTTGGGTGGCTCTGCCATATGCGAGAAAGATTTACGCATTTCGGTATCAGAGCTTATGTTTTTGAGAGTGTAATAATCGAGAATACCCATATTGCCACTCTTAAGAGCATCAGCAATGGCCTGTGGAACAGTGGCTTCGGCTTCAACAAGTTTGGCTTTCATTTCCTGTTCGAAAGCTTTCATTTCCTGCTCAAGCGCTTCAGCCATGGCACGACGTTCGGCGGCTTTTGCCTGAGCAATTTTCATGTCAGCCTCTGCCTGGTCAATCTGTAGCTTGGCGCCGATATTTTCTCCAACGTCAACATCTGCGATATCGATAGAAAGGATCTCGAAAGCAGTATTGGCGTCGAGTCCCTTATCCTGAATCGTTTTAGAGATTCTGTCTGGATTTTCGAGAATTTCTGCATGACTGGCAGCCGAACCAATTGTGGTAACGATACCTTCACCGACGCGGGCCAGAATGGTTTCTTCGGTAGCACCACCAACAAGTTTATTGATGTCAGCTTTAACGGTAACGCGAGCAATAGCCTTAACCTGAATACCGTTTTTAGCCATTGCGGCAACCAGAGGGGTCTGAATAACTTTGGGCTTAACGCACAATTTAACGGCATCGAGTACATCTCGCCCGGCCAGGTCGATTGCGGTGGCCTGTTTAAAAGAGAGATTAATGCCGGCTTTCTGGGCAGCGATCAAGGCAGAGGCAACCTTTGAAACGTTCCCGCCTGCGAGAAAATGTGATTCAAGAGCCTGCAGGGGAATGTCTATACCGCCCTTTTTGACCATTATCGCCGGGTTAATGATGGCGTGCGGCGAAACTCTTCTAAAACGCATACCTATAAAATCAAGAGGACTAACTTTTACGTCTGAAGCAATGGCGCTTATCCAAAGACCAACCGGCACAAAATAGGTAAAAACGAAAAAAAGAAAAATCCCAAAAAAGGCACCGATAAGAATAAAACCTTCAGACATTTACACCCCTCCAGATTTTTGTAGTTCTATAGCTCGTCTTTAAATATCGTTTAAAAGACTCGTTAAAGTCAAGCGCAATATTAGCTCTGATCAGTAATCGCAGTCACGATAATTCGACCGGCCGCGGTTTTAATAACCTTTATCTTCACGCCTTTTTCGATAAACTCACCGTCGGTAATGACATCAAGCCGCTCATCATCTATTCTAGCGATACCGGAAGGGCGCAGCATAGTCGTCGTTACGCCTTCTTTGCC
>SABV01000026.1 GCA_009928855.1 Erysipelotrichia bacterium
GAAACCGCGAAAAGAGCGATCTGAAATGGCATTATCAAAGTCTGAGCTCCGGCAACCAGATTCACAAGCAGACTCGAAAACATCCACAATTTATACGCCGAGGCAAACTCTATCAAAGCAAGATCCTTGCTGCTGTAATCAAGAATCATGACCTCATGAATCATGGTAAGTTCAAGATGGGTATTAGGATCATCGATCGGTATTCTCGCATTCTCGGTCAGAAGAACAATCATCCAGCTGCAGGCAATGAGCAGAAGAATTGCCGGGTTTTGCTGCCAGAAAGAAAATGACAGCCCGGCAAAAATACCAGACATGCTCAAGCTTGAAGTTTCGTGTATTAACACCAGCAAACCGCAAAACAACGCGGGCTCAGCCAGCGCGCTATAGAGTACTTCACGGCTGGCACCCATTCCCTCAAATGCCGAACCTCTGTCTAATGCTGCAACAACCATAAGAAACCGGCCAATACCCAACAAATACGCCATTAAAACAATGTCTCCGGCAAAAGAAAAGGTAGAAGGTCTGAAGGCGATTGGTACAAGCAACCCCGCCGCGAGAGTAGAAAACAGAATAACAAATGGAGTCACTTTCGTAACCATCGTGCTGGTTTGACTGTATGTAGAAGACTTTTGCAGCAGCTTGGCAATATCATAATAAAGCTGCATCACGGGCGGACCCTTTTTGCCGCCAAAAAACGCCTTAACCTTGTTGATAAGTCCGGGCAAAACAGGCGCAAGAAGAAGAGAAATCAGAAAATAAACGAATGAAAGCGGGTTCATCATGCGGCCACCACCTTCCAGATGAGCAACAGCAGCAAAGTAATTGCGACATAACAGATATAAAGGTGCAGCCTGCCATGCTGCAAGCCGCGCAAAGGTATAAAGCTACGATCTATAAAAGAAAACAGTGGAGCAAAAAGATAACGCAGCAAAGAGTCAGGTGAATCTGTTCGAAAACTGGCATGAGAAGGAAAAAGGCCGGCCACTTTTTCGCCATAGCGATATGGTCTGATTATGCTTGAGAAAACCTCAATAACAGGCTGCGAGAAAGAAGATGATGTATATTGAATTCTTGCGTCTGGAGCAGCAAAGCCGCAATCCCAAGTGCCCCGCCCTTCCACATCGCCTTCGCTGAAATAACGGCGGCGAATTTGCCAGCCGAGTATCGCTAGAACGAAGAGAGCCAGAGAAAAAGCAGAGACTGTTCTCAAAGGGTCGGCAACCAAAGCCACGTCTTCAGGTAAAAAAGCGCCGTTCGCAACCGCGACGATCTTATTTACAACGACAGTTACGGGCTGAATCAGCCATGGGCCAGAAAAAGCGACAACAAGAAGCGCCACAGTGAGAATTCCCATGGGTAACTTAACCGACAAACAAACCTCTTCTGGCTCATTTTTTTTGTCGCTGCGTGACGCGCCCAGAAAAACAAGACCAAATGTTCTGGCAAAGCAGGCAGCAGCCAGACCACCAATAAGACCGAGACCGGCAAGAATTATCGCAGACAGAAGCAGAGCCGGCGAAGCACCTATAGCAGCCGATTTGAGACCAGCAAGAAAAATTATAAATTCGCTGATAAAATTATTAAATGGTGGTAACCCGGCAATAGCAGCCGAACCGATCCCAAAAACCAACGCAGAGAAGGGCATTTTCTGAGCCAATCCGCCCATAGCCTCAAGCTTTCTGGTTCCGGTGCCGAAAAACACCACACCTGAACCAAGAAACAGCAGGCCTTTACAAATTGAATGATTCAAAATATGAAATAATGCCCCGGCAAAAGCGGCAAAAGCCATAGCGGGTTGTTTCCAGACCATTGCCAGAACCGCGCAACCGAGAGCCATCAAAATAATTCCAGCGTTTTCCATACTGCTGTAGGCGATGACTTTTTTAATATCAGACTGGGCCAGTGCAGTAATAATAGCAAACACACCGGTGAGCAAACCACCGACAGCCATGGTCCAACCCCACAGCTCGTGATATACAGGAAAAAACATCATTACACGGATCAAGCCATAAAATCCCATTTTACTCATTGCCCCTGAGAGAACAGCAGAAACATGGGCATCGGCAAAAGTGTATGAGTCTGGAAGCCAGACATGCAAAGGCAATAAACCAACTTTAACGCCAAAACCAAAAAGAGCCAGAAAGAAAATAGCCGTATCAAAGCCACCCGGCAAGCTGGCGACAGAAAAAGTCGAAAATTCAAAGCTGTTAGCACTGCCGCTTAAAAGAGCAAAAAGTAAAAACAAGCCGGCAGTGCCAATATGACTGGCTACAAGAAACCGCCAGCCGGCATTTCTGGCTGTGGCAATTTCATCACGATGGGTAATGAGAAAAAAAGCAGCAACTGACATTATTTCCCAGGCCATTAAGAACAGAATTGCGTTGGCAGAACACAAAAGCATCAGCATCGCAGAAACAAGCAGGTTAAAAAAGAAACAGCAGAAACCCTTGTCACGCTTATCAGCAAAAGTTGTCGCCGCAAAATAAGCGGCAGCTACCGGGCCTAAAATCAATACCGGCAGGGCAAAAAACGCAGAAACAGCGTCAAGCGTCATTGTTGCCGGCCCGAGAGGAAGATACAAAACGTGAATATCGTTGGCGCTACCACCAGCAAGGATATTGGCAACCGGCCATGCTGCCACAGCACACCCGATTGTGCATGATGCCGCCCCAATTATCGACGACAGCGAGCGGGACCTGCCTGCAAAAAGAGCAGCAAGGCCACCCCCAAAAATAATAATAACTGCCATTAAAAAATACTGCATAAATTCTACCTCTGTACAATTAACAATTGCATGAGCCTTTTTACGCCCGTTATTCAGCTTTTGCAAGTCTTTTGCAAAAATTTCTCAACGATTTCTCAAAAATTACTTCCCGTCAAATCCATAGAAGCGCGCATTTTAAAACCCAACCAGAAAAAATCGATTTTAACGCTGAGCAACATAATGCCTAAAAAAGAATCCGCGATGTACATAGAATTAAAAGATAAAATTTTGCTTCAGCCCTTGGAAATATGAAATATTTCAGGTAGAATTGTTACATTAACGAGGATGGTTTTCTTGCTTCAGGCAACCCTGTCTATTTGTCGCAGTATTGAGTAAATCACATTATCAACGAAGCCGGTGCCATTGCTCTTCTGTTCGAGTATCGATCTGCCTTCAGTGCGAAAGGTGTATCAAAGTAGTGAAAAAGAAAAGCAGCGCACGCGTTGTTGCAACGCGTTTATCGCAGATAACACGGGTTTTATGTTATTGTCTGTTTCTGGCGTTTCTCGGCTACTCCACGCCGGTCAAAGCCGAGCTTCATGTTCTCAGCGAGGTTTCAGGGCGCGACAGCTCCCCCTGGGAAAGAGTAGAATTACTTGAAGACGATGACCCCCATTTTATAAAAGAGCCTTTTCACCTTAAAAGCCGTCAGACTCACAGCATTACTCAAAAAGCCTTTGGCACCAGCCAGCCTCACTCAAACAATTTTCTGCTGCACTTCGCTCCCAACTGGCAACGCACACGAGATGCAGTGCCGGTGTTGCTTGTTCACGGCGCCGGCGACAATGCATGCCGTGGATTCTGTCATCCATTGTCATTCGATATGCCTGAAGACGGCAAAATCGACAAACCAGGATTAATGCAACACCTTGTAAAAGCCAAATTTCCAGTATTCGCCATAACTTTTTCGCACCCACATGGCGACAATTTTCTTCAGGCACAGCAGGTTGCTAACGCCATCAGTCGCATAAAAGAGCTGACCGGCGCAGAAAAAGTAGACGTGGTGTGTCACAGCAAGGGTGCCATGTCGGTGAGAATTTACGCCT
The DNA here is from genome assembly GCA_009928855.1 of Erysipelotrichia bacterium. Lineage (GTDB taxonomy): Bacteria > Muiribacteriota > Ozemobacteria > Ozemobacterales > Ozemobacteraceae > Rifleibacterium. The sequence goes on from SABV01000026.1 coordinate 3,811, forward strand.
CAGACCTGGGCGCCGAATACCCCGAACATTCATGGATAACCCCCTTCAGAAAAGACATACGTAAAATAATCTTTATCGCTTCTCCCTTAAAGGGCATAGACACTGCTTTTCGTTATTACATGTATAACTGCACCGTTCTGCAGCAAAATCTTGCTGCACCCATAGGGCCACGCTCACTAATGTGGCAGGGCTCATATCTCGACACAGGCAGTCACAATATGCTTTTCCCCGGGCAGTTTCAGATGCTTAACAACTGGGTCAAAGACGGCATACCAATGAATTACCAGAGTGCAACAGCAGATATGAACCTCTCCAGAAACGCCCTGTATAACGGAGGCGTAACCGCATTGCTTGTATCAGATGGAATCGATCAAGCTATACAGGAAGGCGGAAATGTGATAAGCTCGCTAAACAGAAAAGGCATCGATCCTTCTGTAACATGTCACATCATGGCCGGAACCAAACAGGAAATAGACACAGTAAAATTTTTCTGGCTTGAAATGCCGGTTGGTGAATTTGCAGACGCGAGCGACGGTGTTCTTTTTCTCAAGAGCGCGGTTTATAAGAATGGCCTTAAAGCAAGAGGCGCGGTGGTGCGCAGTGTTAAAACATTCAATATGACCCATATAGGCCTTACTATCTGGCCAGACGCTCTTAATCACATCGTCGAGGTTCTGCGTGAAAGAGATACTGATTAAAAAATATGACAACAGGCGTTTATACTGCGTAGAAGAAGCAAGATATGTTTCTCTCGCCGAGATAAAAGAATTTTTGCTGCGCGGCGACAAAATCAAAGTTGTCGAAAAAACCACAGGCAAAGATATAACCAAATACATTCTGATGCAGGTATTGCTTGAAGAGCGCTATGACCTCTTGCCAACCTGGTTTTATCAGATGGTTCTACAGTCGCCCCCCGAAGCCATCGATGGTTTTTTTCAGAAGTTCTTTCCATGGATGATGGACGTATACAAAGGCTATCAGGAAGGCCGCTTCACAATGCCAATGTCTGGAATGCCACCCATGCCTTCGATGCCATTCCAAAACCCATGGATGAACATGGCAAACCCTTTTCAGTTCAACCCATTTATGCCTCAGTCTCAGCCTCAGTCTCAAACACAAAAGCCGGAGCAGCCACAGGCACAGCCCCAATCGCAATCGCAATCGCAATCGCAATCGCAGAAATCATCTCACCATCCCAAAGAGAATGAGGACGAAAAAATGGCCGAGATCCTCAAGCGCTTGCGCGAGCTCGAAGAAAAACTGCATTCTGGCAGCTGATTTTATACAAAGCAGCACGCTCAGTATCATTACAAGCCGACATCGCCAAAAAAATAGCCAGTCACGATAAATTTGCCGCAACCTACTCGTACCCCGCGCATTGTTTGTGATATATTGTCAGAATATGAATGCGAGAGACGTAACAATATTATTGGCTCTGATCATGCTTTTTTTGCATGCCTCACAGCTTTTTGCCATCGACAAAAGACAGCAGGCACTCGAAGTTTTAAGAGCCGCGCGTCTTGCCCATCAGAACAACCAGACCGTTGAAACACAAAGGTTGCTCGTAAAAGCTCGCCTGCTCTGGAAAGCCATGCCAAGCCCTGCATGGCTGAATGAAATACCCAGACACATGGTCGCGCCCACCATACCGACAACCAGAGCTGATATGCTGAGAATTTTTCGAGAAAAACCAGATAGAGAATTGATGAAGGTGCTCGAACAATACCTCGAAAAAAATCCAGACGATATTGAAATACGGCGCCTGCTGTTTTATTACGCTCTCGAAATTGGCGATGCCGAGGCTGTCCGCAGACACAAAAGCTATTTTCTTAAAAACAGAACGTCCGAATGGCTGGTCAAACTAAAAACATGGGCCGCCCTGATAATTCTGATACTGGCAATGTGGCAGGTTACTCTGCTGGTATTAGAGACGAGATATCAACGCCAGAGGAGCGTTTAAACAGATGCAAAATGTAACAAGAATCTGTTCTCTGAATAAACTGACCGTTTTTATGCTGTTTTTAGCAATAATGATTTTGCCAACACAACTCTCGGCCCTTGAAAAAGTACAGAACGGCAGTTTTACAAGCGATGTCAGCGGCTGGACACGAATAACACCATACGAAAATGACCTATTGGAGACATTCACAAGAGACGCTACAGATCTGTGCTTCCGCGGGAAAAGGACTCCCACCGCGAATGGACCTAATTTCGACGGATACATTGCGCAGACAATCGCTCTTGCTTCTGCAGCCAACATGATCGTTTCGACAAAATACAGAGCAATTGCAGATGCAGATATAAAAACAACAAATACATGGTCTATGCAATTAACCGGTACAGTCGCGTGCTCTGTGGCAACAGAAACATTTTTATACTTCACCGCCATCGGTAGCACAACCACAACTACCGGGTGGGTACAAAGCCCCGGCTTTGAAGCTTCACTTAATGGGGGGTATTCATACACTCTTCGCCTACTTATGAAAATGACAGCAGAGAAGAGCAACCCTGATTATCAACAGATAGACGTAGACAATGTCAGCTGCAACATCAGTCCATCAGGCCTGGTTGCAATAGAACAGGTTGATGGATGCCAGCTCAACTGGCACGACAGCACTGCCGCAACCGAAGCCCCGGCACTCAGCGGTTATAGAATTTATCGCAGAACGACAGGAGGCTGGGCGCAGATAGCCACCACCACGAGCGAAGCCTCAGAGTATCTTGACACAACAGCTTCAGGCACCGAAACAATCTATTACTGCGTCAGCGACTACGACAGTGCCGGAATCGAATCACCAAAATCGCCGCAGGCTCTTTTTAAACCTGCAAAACTCGAGATACAATCAGTCTCGGCAATTCCCGTAACCGTAACAACAGGACAAAGCGGCATACCGGTAAAGGTTGCCATAAGCAATACCGGTTATTCACCAGCGCAGGTCGATACAATATCATTGAAATTCAAAAGCCCCGCCGTGGGATCATACAGTGTAACTCTCTCTGATTCTTTGCCCTTGGCCCTGGCGGGCGGAGAAACCGCAACTCTCACCTTCGACGTTGACATTCTTGGCGGTAGTGAACCCGAACTCGACACCATCGATGCCGTTGCCACGGGCACCAACCTACAGACAAACGCCTCGTTGTCGGCTCCACTGGCTCAGATAAAGCACACATGGCTTATAAGATCCCCGGCGAACCTTGTGGTAAATTCTGTCACCGTACCGACAACCGTCTATCTTAACCAGAAAAGCGTACCGGTATCGGTCGAAATTCTCAATGACGGCGAAAAAAATGCGGCCGCCTATCTAGACGAAGTCAATTTAACCTTCAGCAATGGCACTTACACAAACATCAGCACGACAGCCTCACTGCCAATCACCATATATGCGGGGCTGACTTCCACAATTGACTTTACTCTCGACGTAAGTTCAACTTCAGCTACAGGCAGTTGCCTTGTCGATGCCGAAATAACCTTTCGCGACGTCAATCTGCTGATCAGCTCAGATAATTTAGACGGAGCTGCGCTGCCAGGCACATGGGATGTAGTAAGCGGTCTTATGCAGACTTTTAAAGGCCCCCCGATGTTTCCCATGTATATAGTCGAATCAACCAGTTTTAACCAGGGTGCTACAACTGTATACGCCAGAGCACAAAACCTGTTGCCATCTTCCGATTACCGTTTTAAATGGTATAACCCCTCGAACACGATTATAAAGGAAAGCAATCCTCCGGCAACTTCAGATACTGCAGGGGTCGCGGCAGACCAGCTGCAACTCACCACAGAATCCCCCACAGGAGAATGGCGAGTAATTGCCGTAAAAGTTGGTGAAACTTCACCGGCCGCCGAAACTTATTTTGATGTAGTCACACCTGCCAGTCTTTCGCTCGAACTTTCGTTGCCGCAATTTGTGACGGTTAACCAGTATTTTACCGCAACCATGACCATTATAAATTCAGGTGGCGCAGCAATAGACGGCGCGTATCCCGGCAGCCTTACAACAGTCATCGGAAACGGTGGAACGGCAACTATTGCTTCAGGGCCGATTCCAACCAGCCAGACAATCTTGGGCAATTCAGAAGGCGCTTTTAACTGGCGGATAAGAGCTGATTCTATAGGCTCATATACTCTTCAGGGAGCAGGCTTTGGGTATGATGACAACGACGCACTTCTTCTAACGGCCGCCAGCCAGACCAGTAATATGTGCACAATACTGGATGAACCTGTTCTGAATGTCGTGGCCATAACAGAAGCTTATGCGGATGTTTATAAAAACCAGCATGGTCTGGCAGTGCAAATGCAGATCAGCAATACCGGAGAAGCCCCGGTTTATGTAGACGCAGCCTCATTAACCTTCAGTGCCGGAACACACTCGCAACAACTTGCTTCACCTACAACTTTGCCATTTCTGCTTGAGGGTGGTGATAACGCGACCTTTACCTTCACAGTAAACGTGGGCGCAAATTCAGACACGGGTGCCGTATCAATAACCGGGTCATTTTCGGCTTACGATGCTTACGACAGCAGTTACACCTATTCGGCATCAGGCGGAACTGCCGGTTCATGGACGATAGGCGCATACGCAGGAAAACTTTCTGCCAACTCTATTTTCTCCCCTGAACAATACACATACAACCGGGGACAACGAATGTATGTTGCCTTTACAGGAACCACAGAAGGAAATGATTACAGAATTCTCTTTTACAATGCAGAATCAGCCGGCACTCTTATGGCCAGCTCAAGTCGCCTGGTTGCCGGCGCTGCAGATGTTTCGCTCCCTTATTACGACATACCTGCAAATGCTTCTTTGGCAAAATGGCGAGCCGAGTTATGGTCAAGCAATCCAAGTGAAAACCTCCTGGTAAAACTCGCAGAGCAGTTCTTTACGGTGCAGGCTCCTGGTGCTCTGACGGGCTCTCTGACGATCAGCCCGGCAACGAGTGTCGATCTTGGCGACAACATTACCGTAACCATGTCTTTGGCCAACAATGTAGCCAATGGCTCAACCATTTATCCAACCACACCATCAACACCAATTGTCGCTACAACCTATACCGGATTGGCATCTTTGCTCTCTGGGCCAACGCCGGCATCGGCAACCGTGAGCCCGGGTGCGCCGGCCACATTTACCTGGGTCTTTCAAACGACTGTTCCCACAGATACAGACAGCACTTTTGCCATGATTGCCACTGCTACAGGTATTGATCTGAACACCGCCTATGTTGCAACCCCTTTAACACCCACCACAGTCTCGTGCAACACCGGAGCTTCAAATGATATACCAATTTATAATTATGAATTGGCAATGTCGCCAGATCCGATAAATCTCGGAACACTGGTAAGCGGGCAGACCTACAGCGCCGCGACTCTTATTAAAAATAACGGCAACACATCACTGACTGCGCTGAAATGGCAAAAAGCATGCCCGACATCTGAAAGCTACGATACGGTATCGTATTCATATTTCAGTTTCAGTCCGACGTCAGGCTTCAGCATGGCAGCCGAAACAGACAAAGCCGGGTCGTTCACCCTCACTCTGCCCTACAACCAGCCGGTTGGCACCTATTCTGCAACGATGGTCATCTATAATGACACCTCAAACAACGGCGCCAGAGACGCTGAAGAGCCCTACGACGAGTTTGATGTCTCTTTTGTAGCCAGTTTCTGCAAGGTTATTGCCGTAACACCAGACCTGATAGACCTGGGCGCTAAAGCATCGGGCTCGACCGCTGCAACCCAGACTTTTTCGGTCTTAAGCGGCGGAAACATCAATCTCGACAACCTCGTCTTCACCCAGACAGCGGCAACATTTACCCATTCAGTCATAACCGTCACTCCGACGACAATAGGCTCTCTCACAACCGGAGAAGTCTTCACGGCAAGCGTCTCTGCGACAATTGGCGCCGACAGCGCGGGCACATATATAGCGACCTGGACAGTCGCCGACACTATGGGTTCTTACACTACCGACACATTTCAGGTAAAGTTTTCGATTGGCGAAAAAACATTCACCGTCACACCATCGCCTTATGACTTCGGCTACGCCACCCCAACTTTTACGCTTTCAGAAGGTTCGGTCACAATCGAAAACACTGGTAATCTGCCACTGACCAAGCTTCATGTTCAGACCAGCAGCCTGACATCGGGCGAAAACACCATCGCTTTAAGTAATATAGTTTTTGAACTGCCAACCTCTATCGCGGCTGGGCAGACGGCAATGGCAACCTTTTCGGTTTACGTTCCGCCGGGTACACTACCAGGAGAATATACAGGCACACAGTATTTTTTCGAAGACGAAAACAATGACGGAATTCGCTCAATTGCCGACAATGAGGCTAGCTGCACCCTTGAAATAACGCTGAACGTAAACTCGTATGGTTCGATACAGATCGTGCCCGAAACAGTTGATATTGGTGAGTTAACCAACAACGAACCCAAAACAAAGACATTCTTTTACCGCAACATAGGTAATACATCTCTCACTAAACTCAGGTGGGAAAAAAGCGATCTGACCTATGGAGCCTACACTATCCCTGCGGCGTCATACACTTTAACTCCGGCTAACGGCTTCTCAGCCGGCCCAGGAACTGATTCAAACGCTACAGTTACTATCACCATCAATTCTCCGCAGGCAAACGGATTCTATGCCGGCACCTGCTGGATCTATAACGACACTGACGATGGCAGCGACCGAGACACATCTGAGCCACAAGACTCTTTTTCGCTCACATGCCAGGTGGGCGGCAAAGTTATCGAGATAGTCGAAGCAGGCCCTCAATCTGTAAATGGCACACCATATTCACTCACAGAAGCAACTACATACAACATCAGCAATACCGGCGCTCTGATACTCAGCAAACCAAGGGCAATACTCGCCAGCGCATTGACCGACGGCACTAATACCATAGCAACTTCAGCCGTTATATTTACCCCATCTCTCTTCAGCTATGTTAATCCGGGGCAAACCAAATCCGGCACATGGGCAGTTCAGGTTCCCGAAGGTCAGGTGGCCGGCACTTACTCAGGAACCATCAAAGTATGGGAAGACACTAACGACAACGGCACCCCCGACATATCTGAAACCGCAAGTGACACCATGGCCATAGAACTGGTAGTCGAGTCTAAACGAGTCGTAGCAGTAAGTCCAAGCCCTGTTGACATGTATTTTGTTCCACCGGGACAAACCGGCTCGAAAGAATTTTTTGTGCGCAACACCGGTAACGTTGACATAGGGCCGGATGAGCTCATCAAAATAATAAAAGCCGAGCTTAGCCCTGCAACCACTGGCCCTGACCCAATTTTAAAGATAACTTACACACCATCTCCGGTATCCAGCAATTTGCCGGTAGGCGACACTGTAATCGTTCTTGTATCTGTCACCACTGAACTGGATCAGTCTTCAGGCCCGTATGAAGGAACCCAGAAAATGTATATAGACCGTGATCTTGAGAACGACAGCCACGACTCAGGCGAAGAATATACAAATTTTCTCCTCAAGCTTGCCGTCTGGGAGAAAAAACTGGCAGTAAGCAGCCCCGTATCTATGGGTACAGGCAACCCGCAGCAGGTAAAACAAATCACTTTTGGTGTCAGAAACGCCAGCTCATTGCCTTTTTCAAAGGTAAAGTGGACAAAGGCACCTCTTGTCAGCGGTCCAAACACGATTCCAGTCGAAGCATTCAGCTTTTATCCGGCAGGTCCCTTCAGTATTGCGGCTTACGTCACCAAAAACATCACCGCCAGCCTGACAGTACCCATGTATCAGGCGCCCGGCGTTTACAGCGGAACACAGATTGTTTACGAAGATGAGGATAATAACGGCGTACAGAACGACCTTGAAGCATCTGGCACCTTCGTTCTACAGCTCACGGTTGCAACCTACCCACAAATTCTCGTTACTCCGGCAACGGCTGACTTCGGCCCCGTAGGGCTTGGTAAAATAAGCGATTATCTAGTCATCGATTATAAAAATATCGGAAACGTGTCATTTAATTCGCTGAGCTGGTCAAGTGGCCCCCTCTATGGAAATGAAGGAACCCAGATAGATGCATCACTCGTAAACTTCACTCAGGTCACTCCGGCATCGGTTTTTTCGCCGGGGCAAACTGTTACGGCGCATGTTAAAGTCGGCCGTATCAGCGGAAAACAGGCTTATGGAGAATACAACGGATATCAGACAATAAACGCCGTACATAATGAGGGAACGCACAACAATGACGATTTAAAGCTATGGGTGACGGTGGTAGAACCAACGGTTCCGCCAATGGCCACGGGCACGGTTTATCAGGAAATCGCCAGCAGCGCCTTCAGCCCGACAACAGATGAAAGCTTTATTCTCTCTGCTTATGTGTGCCCCGCGACCGGCTCGGCGGCCGTTGGCTTCTTAACTACTCTCGACGATCAGAGTGTCGTTTCACATCGACGCGTTATTATCAATTCATCGGGCAACCTGCAGCTTCCGTATGATGCCGGCATATCAGACGCCGGTTCTGTGCTGGCTGCCAGAATTAAAAACCCCGACGACGAAACCGCTCTTCTTGAATGGTATAGAGTTTACATGGTTTTCGATTATCATTTTGACATTACCAACGCCAGCAATAGCTACATCACCCTGCAGAACACTTCGCCCGAAACCGCCAGCTATTCAGTCTGGTTTGATGGTGTTCAGCTTGAAAAAGCTGTTTTATCAAATCAGAATCGACCGACGAGCTATCGCGAGGGCATTAAACTCATCACACCATCAATAAAAACAAGTCTTGATGGCAAAACAAGATACTATGAATGGTAAAAAACCGATAAAAGGGAGCAAGCAGCTTGGAAACCGTACAAATGCGCGTAGCATCTCACAATAACATACCCGTATTCAGCTTCATTGGGCATTGCAAACCCGAGGGACTGGCTGAGTTATCTCCAAAACTTTCGGCTTTCGCTGTTTCAGGCATAAAAAAATTCGTCTTCGACTTCTCTGCATGCAAACTTATAAATAGTCCGGCAATGGGTGAACTGCTTGACGCCATTCTTCTCATAGACCGAGATTTTGAGGGCCACATTGTCGTCTGCGGCCTCGATTCGCTCAAAGAAACCCTCTTTACCGTTTCCGGCATTCTGCAGATTGTGCAGGCAACTCCTGACATACCAGAAGCGCTGAAGCTGCTCGAAAATATTGAAGAATAAATTGTGTTACCTTGCAATTATAAACTCGTAATATAGTCAACAGCTATTTTTAAAGTTATTCAGGGGGAAAAATATGCGAAAATATAGAAGCTTTGCAGTATTTGTGCTTCTTCTTGCTTCTCTAACCATGACCGGCTGCGATGCCAGCAAGATTATCGACGTAATAAGCAATGTAGCAAAAGGCGTATCAGAAGCTATCCCAAAAATAAAAGAGGTTATTGATACAGTTTCGAACGCAATACCTCAAAACACAGACACTGCGACAGATAACACCGCCAACACAGGCACCGAAGAAAATGCCGGAAACAACGCCAATGTGACCATAACCAACCCCGGCGATGATGAAGAAATCGCCGCGGCACCAGCAAACACTACGGCACAAACAACCGCTGCCGCAACAGCGACGGGCGGCAACGTGGCTCTTAAATCACGCATTGCCGGTTGCATTAAAAATCTTGTTAACAGTACAAGTTTCAGAGGCAGCGATGTTGACGGCGGTAACCTCGCCTGTGCCAAAGTAGTATCTACTGCTCTTAAGTCTGCCGGAGTGCTCAGCCGGGTAAGTCTCAACTGCGATGGTGTTGTTGCCGACCTCAAAGCTGTCGGCTGGAAAAAAGTCAGCGTTCCGCCATATCAGGAAGGAGACGTAGTAACCTGGACAACCAGCCGTGGGCCGGGCCGCCACATAGGCATAATCGTTAAACAGGGCAGCACCTACAAAGCCATTTCTAACAGCTCATCACAGAGAACACCCAGAGTGCATGAAATAAACTATATGCCCATAACCCAGGTTTTAAGAAAAGCCTGAAAAAGGAGATAATATGAATAAAATTGCCACTGCAATGGTTGCGATGCTGATTATTGGCCTTTCTACACCAGCTTTTTCCGACTGGAAAATTCAATTTGGCAGCGACAGCTCTCAAGCCGGGCTGACCCCTCCCGCCGGGGCAGAAGACTTTCCCGTTGGGCCAAGCTCTTACAGAATGGTCGAAGACAACCTCTGGATCCTCGATGCGGCGAAAGGCCGCGTGCTCTGCTTTAACGCAGAAAACAAACTGATAAATGACATAAAAATACCAGGACTGCCCGCAAAATTCATTCTCGACGACTTTGCGCTTCAAATGGCAGACGGCAAGCCTGTTTCAATTATAGTGACCGAAAGCATGGATCGCCAGATCGTCAAGTTTTCACTCACAGGTGAAGAACAGCTTAAAATAAAAACAAACGAGCTTCTGCAACTTGATGAAATCGGCATAGATACTAATGGTCAGTTCTATGTCGGCGACTTTGCTAAAGAAAAAATAGCGGTATTTTCTGCCGATGGCAAAATGCTGCGAACTATTCCGTGGCAAGGCTCAGGTTTCGCAATCGACCAAGAAAACAATCTGCACACAATAACCTTTACCGACAATATCGGTCACACACACATTAAACTTAGCCCAGACGGCAAAGAACTTGCAAAACAAGAGCTCGGCATGCCTGAAGTACAAAACCCGCGCATCTGGGACATAAACGCAAAGGGTGAAATGCTGCTTTCGGTTGTTCCACCTGCAGGCGCTGCCATTGATCATTCTCTGTTCACCTTCAGTGCCGGCGGAGAAATTTTAAACAAAGCCGTCTTTAAAAACCCCTATTATATCAAACGCTATCTTATGGCCGGAAAAGACACAGTATGGCTTGTAAGCGCCGACTATTCAAGCGCAGAGAGCAGCATCGCGATTATCCCCGTAAAATAAAACCGCTAATTCTTTAAAATTCACAAAAAAACCACCACGCTCAACGAGCTGGTGGTTTTTAATATTTAGATTTTAACCCGGTTAAATCTGAATTAAACATCTGTTAAAGACGGTCATGCGGGTCTGTATACCAGTTTCGATTAAGGCCGGGGTTATTGATGATTGAATTAAGAATCGTTGGATTGGTGGTATCCATAAAATCTGCAATAAAAAGCTGGCCCACGTTGCCCGACTTATTTTCATCCTGATCAAAAAGCTGCAACGATATTCTAAAAAAGCTGCGCGAATAACCGGCAGAATTAACGGTTTCAGGGCGAATTTCAAAAAAATTAACCTTGTCGCTCAATATTTTTTTATTAACACTGGCGCCCGAGATCTTAGGATGAAAATGCATGACTCTTTCGAGGGTTTTAAATACAAAACCCGATTTGCTCTTTAAGATATATTCGACACGGTTCATGCGCCGAAAACTCTCGGGCCCGCTGCTGGTAGGAGTCACCTTGTTTGCAAATTCATCACCATTAAAGGTGAAAAACGAGAGAATAATATCACTGCCGCTGGTAGTTTCGGTAAACACGTCATTGATGCTGTGACTCTTGCCATTAACGAATAAAAAACATGAAAGCCCAAGGTCAAGCTTAACCTGGCTGATAATCTGCTGGCCCTGCATAACTACGGTATTGCGCTGAACACCTTTGATTGCAGAACGGCTGCCATGCGACATGATACGATAGGTTGGAATAAGAATAAGCATCATCACGACACAAACCATCATAATCTCGACAAGAGTAAATGCTCTGTTCTTCATCGTGCAGATTTCTCCATAACAATGGTGGCAAACTCCAGCTGACTGCGGCTGAGCCACGACTTAACCTTGTTAGCGTTTTTAACCCTGACTCCAACGGTTACCAGAACGCCATTGCCACTGTCGCTGACCTTCTGCATGTTTATCAGCCGCTCGAAAGAGTCGCATTCTCTAAAATAGGATGCAGGCGAAAAAATGGGTTTTTCAAGTACTCCGTGCCACGAATTCAGCGGAAACAGGTCTGGCTTGCCCATATATTTGACCGCCCAGTCATAGCCCATTCCCTGACAGAACTCGATGGCTTCATTTCCAAGTGAATGCCCGAGAAATTCATAATAAGCATCCATGCTCTGCGAACTCGAAGACTGATTGATCAGAAAAAACGACAACAACGCAATCTGCAGAATTACCATACCAATCAATACTTCTACAAACGAAAAACCACCGCGCTTTAGCATGCTGCTCATTCCTTGCCGAAGAGTATCTCATCGTATCTTATCCATGGCGAAACCGTGACAGAAAAAATCTCGTCATTATCCGAATCAACCCTGAGCCTTTGGTCGAACTCAATCTTGCTCGGAGTAGCAGGAAATCTGTTCAGAAAAAGCTGATCGACCCCAACAGATCCGACTACGTCAAACGCTTTTGACGGAACTATTGACGCAGAGTTCGAATCATTAAACGCCAGCAAACTGGCCTCGATTTTTGAAGATGTTGCTATCCTGATATTGCCTTTGCGTGTAAACAGAACACACAGGTCTTTTGCGGGGTTTTCTCTTTTCAAACCGCAGTTAATGGTAAAACCACCAGGTGCTAGAATGGCGCCGCAGCCTCTTATAATTATATGATCGCGACCGGCGGGAGGGTTAAAAGTCAGATGATCTGACTCTACACTGACAATTCCCCGAAGGTTGAGTATGCCGTTCTCTTTGTCATAAACACCGCTTTTTTCGAGTTCTGATGAGTAAAAATACCTGGCAGAACACAGAGTATAATGCCTGAACGGTCGAAATCCTTCGCCACCTGTCATTGTAATATCGCCCAAAGGAGACGAGTCCCGGCCAAAGAATCTGGGCGGATCTTTAAACACCTCGCTGCTCAAACCTTTACTCATGGCTTGCTCGCTATATACCAGCAGGTCTTCTCTCATCTCAGATACAAGAGGCAAAGGAGCGCCGGCCTCTTGTTCGATCTGCCGCAAACGCAACATTGATTCTTTTATTTTAATGGCATCAGCTGCAGTATTGTTAGACAGATAAGCACAGTCAGGCGAGAATGCCACAAAGTTCTGCCTGGAAAACTCATCATCTGCGAATTCAGCCAGTTCAGGATTTTCGCTGGCAGAATACCACTCGCCATCGTTGTAAACTTCGATACCAGAAGCATCAAGTGCGAAATGAACGACATAAAGATAGCGTTGCGTGACAGCCCCGCACAGAATAGTGTCAAGATAGGCTTTATCAAAGCTGCCTAGACTTATGCCGGCGGGTTTCTGGTCAATTTTTTTATTTGCCGAAACGCACGAAAGCACATTACGCGCCTCTTTTTCGTTCGCATTTTCAGTCGCACCGGTTCGTGCTGCCGGGTGAAGAGAGAACGTAAACCGCCCTTTAAGCCCTCTTATATTACTGTTCTGGCTTGCGGGAAAAAGCTTAAAACATTCTTTTTGACCAATCTCAAATGATTCGACCGGCAGAGTCGGAATAATTTCATCAGTGCCGCTGGAATCGTCGGAAGTATTTAGAAAAACCCTCGATTCTTCAACATTTCGATCAGCCCGGCCAAAATACACAAGTCCACGACGACTGGGCAGAATCGAACTTTGATCTTGAATCATCAGCTTTAAACCCTCATTAAAAGATTGACCTCGATAGCCCTCTTTAAATTCGCGCAAACCATTGCGCACCAGCAGAGCAAAATCAAGCGGAAACGTCGATGCATACGAGTTCTGCCGGTTACCATATTTTGAAACCAGGCACGAAGTTTTAACATCAAAATGCCGGCGACGCTGGCATCGAGCCAGGCTTTTGCCTGAAGGCGTTTCGAGAGTGGCGTCAACCAAAATTTCGAGGGTAGCAAGCCCCTCACCCGGGTAATATTTCAGATTTTGCGGAGTTTGAGTGCGTTTGTCAAAAATACGCCCGGTAAGGGTGTATTTAAAAGACAAACCGAGAAGCAGTTTATCTTTATAGGCATCAAACAAAGGTGCCTGAAGAGCAAAAGAAGTGTTATTCAGCGCCGAGGTTTTCATCTGTTCAATGATTTGTTTGCTCAATACGTGGCCCGAATCTCTTGTGACATTTTGCAGATTAGCAAAAGCAGAATCGATAACGATATCTGTGAGGTTACGAATTTTTTCGCGGTTAACATGATAAAAAGACGAAAAAGCGAGCTGTCTTGAAAAATTCTGGTAAAAAAGAATAAAAATGCTCATAACGGCAACGACAGCAAGAACCACATAAAAAACCATACCGCGTCTTTCATGGTCAAAACGCGGCTTTGAATTAAAAATTTCAGAAAATATTTTTTCGAACAGCATTATTTTGGACTTATTTCTTCCTGGTCCGGCGACACCATTATTGTCTGCGCCGAATCAGCCTCGGCAGCATCTTCTTCCTGACAAGATGCATCAACAGACCCAGAAGCACTTAAAATAGAAGAACTCGACGCATTGCCCTGCGCACCAACCTCTTCTGAAGTATTCTCAGAGCCTTGTGGCATGAGCAGTGGCGCTGAAACATCTGGCAACGGTTTAACAGCCTCTTTTTGGCTTATGCTCTGGTTTAAAAGAAACGAAACAACAAAAGAACCGGCGAGAACAACCATTATAAAATATCTGAGCATACCAGTTTTAACAGGCTCAGAAACAGCATTCGAGCTGCTCACGGCACCGACACTATCGGCATGCACAGCTTTGCGAATGCAGGCAATCGCTGCAGCCTCTTTGCCTGAAATGGGCTTTCGCTGTTTTTTCAGCTGGTTGAGGGCGGCAAAAGCTTCTTTGCATTCCGGGCAAATTGCAAGGTGTTCCCGCAATTCGGCAGAAACTTTGCCCGAAGTCGAAGAAAGCTCTTCAACAAATTTTTCACAGATTCTGGTCATAGTAGTCCTTTTTCCAGCCTGCTTTGATTTTGTCGAGAATTCTCATGACTCTCATCTTGATTGCCCCAACGGTCAAACCCGTTAACTCAGCGATGTCGTTAAAGGGCAGATCCTGAAAAAAACGTAATTCTATGAGGATCTGGTCTTCCGGGTCGAGTTTTTCGAGCGTAGACCTGATCTGGGCACGATTATTAACATCATCTTCAAAGGTATCGCAGTATTCACGGCAGAAGTTCATCTGTATAAACTTCTGCTGAGTCTTTTGCCTCCTGGTCCAGTCGATGAAAGTATTTTTCGCGATAGAAAAGAGCCATGACTTGAAAGATCTGCCACTTTCAAACCTGTCAAATGCTTTATATGCCTTCAAGTAAGAATCTTGAGCCATGTCGTCTATATCAGACTCAGGCAGACCAAGATATCTTAAAAAAAAGCAGAGCGACCTGTAAGTCTCTTCTATTAGCCGGGAAAATTCCTTTTCATTGTTCACACAGCTGTTTCCTTCTTACCTGTTAAACGCATGAGACAGATCAAAAATAACAGAAATCACTGATTTTTTTTCACTTCGATTGTTTTTACAATCAAAATATTGTCTGGAGCCATTCTAAATGGCAGTGCCCTGATAACAATTTTATCTCCCGGATTAACTCGAAACGCTTTTCCAGGGCGAGGAATTGCCATAATTTTTTCGAGACCAATGGTATTAGCAAGTATGGCGCCATCCGCCAAACCTGTTTTTTGTACAATCAGGCTATAATCCTGAATCTGCGAAACAACCGGATTATAGACTTCTGCCGGTGCCACAGCACTGGGGGAGTCTGAGCCGGCAATAAAAAAGAAAACAGCCAACAGAAGCATACCAGCAAAAACAAGGGTTTTAAGCAGCTTATAATGCGAAATTTCAGTGATTGTCTCTGATATGCTGCTCCAGTTAATTTGAGGCAACAGGCTGGCAAGCCTTTCTGTCTCATGCTTTTCTCCATCACCCAAGGTGAGCTGAACGGCTTTACGCTTTTTTTCTACAAAAGCAGTTATTTCGGCCTCATCCGCCATGTTCAGCTCCAAAAGTGTTTCAACCAGAGTTTTTAAAGCAGTTGCTGCGTATTTTGAGCAGGTCAGGTTATTGCCCGAGAGGGTATCCAGGTCATAAGCGTTCTCAAGCATCGGATTTGCCAGATAGAAAGATAAAGCTGCCCTGATAAGTTCAACGTCTTTTTCGTGTTCAAGAAAAGCAAAAAGAAGCTCTCTTATACCCGAAAACTCAAAATGGATCAGTGAAGCAATGGCTTTTTCCCGCACGCGCGAGTCTTTGTCTTTAAGCATGGATTTGAGCAAATCGCGTGCATTATCAGGGTTTTCACGGCACAAACTTCCAAGAAGAGCTGTTCTTACAATTAGCGAAGAAGACTTTATAAACTTTCTTATCTGCAAAAGAAAGTTTTCATTGTCAAAAGCGGCAAGATATTCCAACGCGGCCGCCACCAGATCTTCATTGTCTTTGCACAGCATCTGCAGGGCCTTTTCACTCCAACGGGAATCACCAATAAAGTAAGCGGTTCTGAAAGCTGCAGCTGCAATGGCCGGGCTCAGAGATGAATCTTTAAAAAGGGTTTCAATCAGTTCTTTTGCTCCGAGGGCATCTTTAGATCTTATGTGAATAAGTGTTGCAAGAAGATTATTTTCTTTAGACCTGTCTCTGGGGTCTGTAATCGAGGAGCTAACCAGAGGCAACAACTCTGACGATGGCGTAGAGGCCAATTTAAGAAGTTCACAGGCACCCGGGCTATTCATGGCATTTTTTACCACTTCACAAACTTCAACAGACTCACATTTTTCGCGAAGAAGGTTTACAAGCTCTTTTCTGGTAAAAGTATCCTGTGAACTCTCATACCTGAAAACACAATTCTGCACAAACAAGCTTGCCCTGACCCGCCTTGAATATTTTTGCAATGTTCGCATATAAAGCTGAAAATCATCACATAAATCAGCCATACGAATCATGCTGCAGCAATTTTTCTGAAGCTCTTTAATAAAAATAGCCCTTACAGAAGACGTTCTTTCGAGAATGTCACAAAGCCTGAAGGGAATTTCGCGGTCTGGATTCGCCAGAACTATGGCAGCTGCTATTTTAAGCAGTCTTTGATCATGCTCATGAGCAAGCAACTCAAGCAAACTGGCACGATTAAGGGCGAATGGCATGACTGAGACAACCCTGAGAGCAGCAAGCCGACTGAAATAATCACCCTTGCGAAGAGATTCTGCAAGAAATTCGGCAGCACTGACTGGATATTTTTTAGACAAGCCACGAATGGCCATAGCCCTTATCAGCGGATCGCGCGAGAGCACAAGCTTATCAAAATATTTCAACAATTTGTCAGGTGTAACACCCGCCATGGCTTCAAGGCATGCAAGCTGTAAAACCACTGATCTGGCAAACAGATTTTCTTCAAAAAACTCTACAAAGTCTGAGGGCCAGAACCGCCAGCATTTTTTTACGATTTCAGCCTTTACAACATCGTGGGCTGCAGTCTGCACAAGCCTTTTTATGCCCACAACTCCGTCTTCTGATTTAAAAAGGGCCGTGCTGGTTTTTTTTACGACCAGAAGCTGTTCATCAGGGCTGAGCGCAGCAAATTGGGCAAGACTTATTTTATTTTGAGCTGGCCTTTTGCCCTGCCCATTTTGCAAAAAACGCTCTTCTACAGAGTTTATGGCATGATCGAGAAGCATCACACATTCAGGATCATCTTCAGAAATTCGACATTTCTTAAGTTCTTCTAATAGCGCAGAAGACCCTCCAGATTTGATCGCCTTCTCAATGGCAAAAATCCGGAACGCTTTTATCGGCGCCCTGAGCTCGGTAAAAATGACTTCGAGTTCTTCCAAAATTCCGGATCTTCCTGAATTAGCTGTTTCACCTTACAAAATATCAAGACATTCTGCACTAAAACAGAGAATTCATGCAATAACTTTCACGCCGGCCCATCCACAAAGCAAATTGATGTGGTTAGAATGCTCTAGTCTAGTAAAAATGGACATTTTTTTTAAGCGGCCATTTTCAGGGCATCAATAGAGGTGTTTGCCCGATCAGCCCCTTCACAGATACGGGCGTGCACGCGGGAAGGAAACAATTCATTCGACAACTCAACTGCGGCGCTCCCGAGATGCGCAGCGTCGATGAGATTGTTCGACGATGAATTTTTCATTTTTTAAGAATCGTTCGAGCAAAACATCATCGACATTTTTTCGGGAATCAAAAGCCACCAGGATATAGACATTTTCAAAAGAAACTCTGTACACAATTCTCCATGGCGCAGCAATCAATTCTCGGAACAAAAGAAACCCTTGTTCTTCGAATTCTGGCACTATTCTGCCTCGAAAAGGTAAATAATCGAGTTGAGAAACCTCTGTTTTGATCTTTTTTAAAATATGTCCGGCAGTTTTGGGATTTTCGGAAGCAATATAGGTAATCAATCTCTCAAGATCAAGCGCCGCTTGTTCAGACCAATTTATTTTAAACCTTTTTTTCATGGTTCTTCAAATTCTTTTCAATACTGTTAAAAACTGATTCATTATCAATAATCTTACCCTGACGAACCTCCTCTTCACTCATTGAAACCAGTTTCAAAAGTGAAAGTGCTTTACACATTGATTCGTAGCTTTCAGGATCTTGTAAAACAGCCCTTGCCTCTCCATTTTGAGTGATTATTATTGGCCGATGGGTTTCGTTGATGTATTTCAGCAGTTCAGCGGCATTTGCCTTGAGATAGGTAATGGGTTTTATGTCTGATAAATTTGACATTTTTCACCTCCGGTCTTTTTATGATACCATAAAAGAACCGGTAAAATTGCATTTTGGTTTTATTTTTTCGTCGAACATCTCTGGATCATAATCCGGCCACTATGGCAAAATTACGCTGTCCTCGTCGCTTCGCTCCGAAAACTGGCCGCTTTTCTCCAGAACTGGTGGCCGGATTTACCAGAATATGCATCCTGCATTGTGTTTGTTAGTAATCAAGCCACTTTCTTCATATATTCTGCTTCATATTCAGGAAACATAATTATAGCGGGATGAATACCAAAAGCCTGCGCCAAACTTTCAGCTCTTTTTTTGCCAATCTCAATTTTATCGTTTTCAAGCATACTTATGTTTTTAGCATTAATACCAGATTTTTTGGCCAATTCTTCTTGTGTCCAGCATTTAAGTTCACGTAACATCTTGATTGTTTCACCGGTTGAAACATTTATTTTGGGACTTGCTGGCAAAAAATCACTTTTTTTCATAACGCCTCCTAATATTTGTGTGGATTGATCTCAAGGACATATACAATCACTTTTTCATTCTCAACTTCATAAATTACCCTGTATTGAAGATTGAGCCTTGACGATCTCTGTCCATCACGCATCCCGGATAACTTTTCATCATTAAAACCTGGGAAATTCTTCAAAATAGCTGGCCCATGCCGAAAAACAAGATCTTTCCAGAGCTCATACTTTTTTAGAACTTGAGCTGGAAGGTTTTTGCATGTCTTTGATAAATTCTTATGTTCAACAATTTTCCACATTATTAATAATAATAACTTATTAAGTTCGATAAGTCAAAACTTGCCCTTGACGTCTTTATTATTGAGCAGTCTCTTTTCCATTTCTTCAAGCTCCTTCAAATCTTCTTCATCCGCTATTTTTGCTTCAGCTATTTTCCTTTTTTTATCAAATGCATCATATCGCTCTTCAGCAATCTTTTTAGCGACGGAATCAAAATCGCGACGCATGGTTTGAACGACATCAAGAAACTCCTGTTTTGCAATGACCACGGCAGAGACACGGGTTTTTCCGCTTGTTTCCAGAG
>SABV01000283.1 GCA_009928855.1 Erysipelotrichia bacterium
ACCAATATGATGTTCAACGACATTGTTCCTACTCCAGCAGAAGGCAGCAATCTCGTGGCATCGGTCACTTATACAGGGTTTGGCACAATCGGTCGCTTTGATATCATGAGTAACGCATTGTTCCGCAAAGAATATGAAGTTGATCCGTTGTCTAACGATGGTTTCACCGGTCGACAGACTGACGCCAACGGCAATGTTCTGCCGGCAGGTATCGCTGTTCCTCCGGGTTATCTCGATCCGACAATCGATTCGTTCAGTCTTGAAGTTGCTTCGCCGACTACTGAACAGCTTGTTGCAGGTCTCGAAGGTGTTGAGGGAAATGTGAATCCTGAATTCGCCGGCCCGACCTTCTCGTTCACTTTCGGTGAAGGCGCCAGTAACTTCGGTGGTGGCGATCAGCACGAAGGTCTGTTCGAAATCACCATAGCTTATGACGAAGGCACCAAACTTGAACCCAGATGGTATGACACCGTCAATCACGTCTGGTCAAAAGTTGGCATTATTGGAGATTCGATCAAGTATGACGACCCGCAGAAGGGTTACGTAACCTTTAAGGTTAGCCATCTGACCGAATTTGCAATTCTGAAGAACGTTGTTGGTTCTGCAAGTGGCTTGCGTGGCGATTTTACTGGAGATGGCGCGTGCGATCTCGTGGATATTGCTGCCTATATGGCTTGGTTTACTGAAGGCGGGACATCAGATAAGGCGCTTATAGGTAACACGGCTGAGTCTCTTTATAAGAGTGGTGGTGAAATTAGCGTGGCCTATATTCCATCTACTGTTGATGATTTCAATAGTGATGGCCAGCTTGATCTTTCAGATATTGCTATGTATCTGGCCTGGTTCGTTTCTGGAGCAGTCGAAGATGTTCTAAGCATTAACAGTGAAGCTAAGGTGCTTTATAAGAGCCTTGCCGGTTCTGTCGTTAATATGCCTGGTCAGGCGGTTAGCAGATAGTTGCTAAATAAGTAAAAGGGATTGATTTAAAAGTCCTTTAAGCTTCAAAAAATAAACCCCTCGGAATTTTTTCTGGGGGGTTTATTTTTGTTTTGATTATTGACTTCGTAAGATGGTCTAATCTTACTTAGATAGCAAAAATACTTCCCAATTGATTGACAAATACAATTCATGGCATGTAAAATGCCACGCGAGGAAGTTTATTTCTTGGAGGAAAAGTTTGTGAAAAAGTTGTTTTCTTTGATGTTTGTTATGGTGTTAATCACCGGTATGACTGCTCTTGTTGGTTGTAATGGCCTTTGGGATTTTGACGACGATGATGATGTTGCCAACACCCCGATAAGCTTCACTATACCTGCAAGTATTGGTGTTGCAAGTATTTCTGCTCCCTTGCGCCCAGCAGTTGTTTCTGGTGCCAATGCAGATTATAGTG
Source organism: Erysipelotrichia bacterium (assembly GCA_009928855.1). Lineage (GTDB taxonomy): Bacteria > Muiribacteriota > Ozemobacteria > Ozemobacterales > Ozemobacteraceae > Rifleibacterium. Next base: position 1,391 of record SABV01000283.1, read on the forward strand.
GTTTTGAAGCGATGGTTTATCTTAGAAACACTAACCCGGCTTTGAGCGATACTTTTGTCGCCAGCATGCCGATCAATGTTGATGGTACTTTTACTCTCGCATTCCAGGGCTACACTGGTGAGTATTATGTGAAAGTTGCCAGTGGCGTAGTTCTTCTTTATAAATATTTTGGCACATTGAATACTGCCAATGCTGCTACCACCACCACTCAGATTTTGGATGAAGAAAGTACTGCTGTTGGTCTCATCGTTCAGAACGCAAAAACAGCCGGTACTTTTATTGATATGACAACGATTACAACTGCCGAAATCAATGCTGTTGCAACCTCTATCGAAGCCGCACTGGCTGCTGGTACTACTGTCGAAAATGTTGTGACTGGCGTTCAGCTGAATAAAACAACTACAAGCATTGTTGTTGCTCAGACCGAAACTCTGGCTGCGACTACTACTCCAACAGGTAATGCCGTAACCTGGGCAAGCAGCAATACCAATATTGCTACTGTCGCCAACGGCGTTGTTACGGCTGTTGCCGTCGGCACTGCAAATATCACTGCTACTACTGCAAACGGTCTTGTTGCAACCTGCGTTGTAACAGTTACTCCGATTCGTGTAAGCAGTGTTGATGTTGCCCCGACAACCCTTTCTCTTACAGTTGGTAATACCAGTCAGTTGACTGCCATCGTATCGCCGGCTAATGCCGCAAATAAAGCAGTAACCTGGTCAACCAGTAATTCCAGCGTTGCCACTGTAAGCAATACTGGTCTTGTTACCGCCGCCGGTGCTGGTAATGCCACTATAACCGTTACCACTACTGATGGCAGCAAGACATCTGCCTGTGCTGTTGGTGTTGTAGCCGTTCCTGTAGCAGCTACCGGTGTTACCATGAACCCGACAACCCTTGCTCTTACCGTCGGTGGCTCATCGTCTACTCTTGCCGCAACAGTTGACCCTGCTGGAGCTACTAACAAAAACCTAACATGGTCAGTATTGCCAGCTACCGGAATTGTAACTGTTACACAGGCTGGTGTTGTTGCTCCTGTGGCTGCTGGTGTTGCTACGGTTACAGTTACAACTGTTGACGGTGGATTTACCGCCACTTGTCTGGTTACTGTAACAGCAGCTCCTAAGCAAACTGTCGAACTTAAGGCAGAAGTTACCGGTGTTACTCTTGCTGATTTGTTTGTTAAAATCGAAAATGTTGCAGATGGTTACCTTGCCACTGCAACTTTGCAGCTTGATGCAGCTGTTGGTGGTTCTACAAACAGAGAAATTTACAAGAAAGCTTCTATTTCTACTACTTATGGAGCTTTGTGTCTAGCAGCTCAAGGCTATACCCTTGGTGATGGTTTCACTAGTTATGTTGCTTTTTCTTCAATTACTTTTACTGCCTCTATTCCTGGCGATGCTCACGTAAGTGTTTGGCAGCTAAAGGGAAGTAATCCTCCTCTAATGCTGACCGAAGAAAAATAATAGCTGTTAAATTTTTAAGGCCAGCGATTAATTTCGCTGGCCTTTTTTAAAGGTTTTATCATGTATAGATTTTGGGTTATTGTGATTTTTTTGTTTTTCGCAGTTCTTCCATCTGTAAGCTCTGCTGCAATTGCGGGAGACTTTGATGGCAGTGGTTCAGTTACACTTGAGGATATTGCTTATTATATGGCATGGTTTACCGAAGGCGGAACAACCGATAAGCAATTGATAGCACTCACAGCTTCAGGCCTGTATAAAAATGCAAAAGGTCCGGTTGTTCGCTTACCGAACCTATTATATGACAATTTTTTTGGTGATAATTCAATTGGTTTGAAAGATATTGCGATAATGATGGCGTGGTTTACCGAAGGCGCAAGCCTTGATTTTAGTGTTGTCTTAGATCAAGCTGTTATATTGTATCCTCCGGCAAACAATATTTATAAGCTTCCTGCTACGCCGATCGGCGACTCGACAGTGCCGGTTACAATTACCGGGATACAGCCTGACTGATTTTTCTTGATTTTTTTCTGTATAATGGCGCAGGGGACGGTTTATAACCGTTCCCTGTTTTTTTACGCATTGCGCAAGCTTTTTGTGTGGGCTGCAAAAATGAGAAAAATTGTTTCCCTGTTTCTGTTTGAGTTTGATTTACCAGTGAGGCGAATTTGTATTTGCCCTGGTTAAAAAATCAAAGGAGACTGTAAGCATGGGCGATGATCAAAAAATCTATTCTTTGATGAATGATTTTGTTTTTAAGTGGATATTTGGTCAGGAAAAACACGAACGCAATTGCATCTGTTTGCTGAATGCCCTTTTGGTGCTTGAGGGCGAAAACAGAATCGAGAGTCTGACCTTTTTGAACCCATTCAATTACAAAGAGTTTGCCGATGATAAGACTTCGATAATTGACACCAGAGTCATTGATCACAAGGGAGAATTATATAATATTGAAGTTCAAATAGTAAAAGAAGATGCTTTTGTGCCAAGAACTGTTTATTATCTGGCAAAGCTTTATGCCGGGCAGCTTAGAGGCGGTCAGCCTTATAACCTGTTGCACAAAACTACTGGTTTGTCGATTCTTGGTTTCAATCTGTTTAAAGATTCCAGACAGATTCACGAGGCTTTTGAATTTCGCAATATCGAGGGCAGTCTCAAGCTTGCAGGCACTATGGCGCTTCATTATCTTGATATGACCAGATTTGATTGTTGTAAACCACGTGAATTGCGCAGCAGATTCGAAAAATGGCTGCACATAATGAAATTCGGAGAAGCATATGGTAGAATGGATGCGGAGATTGCTTTAGAACTCAAACATGAAGAGGGCCTGGAAATGGTTATATCTGAACTGAAAAAAATCAATGCTGACGCCGAAAAACGACAGCTTATGGAGGCCCGCGAAAAATCAGAGATTGTTATGAGTTTAAGGCAGGGTTATGCCCATAAAGCCGGTCGAGAACTTGGTCGAGAAGAAGGCCGAGAAGAAGGGCTGATTGCTCAGCGAGCCTCTATCTGCAAAATACTTGAGTTGCGTTTTCAGAATCTTCCTGATGAAATTCTGCCTTCCATAAATCGGGTTAAAGATTTTGAAGTTCTGAAAGAACTGTTGGTGCAGGCTGCTATCGCTGACAGTGTTGAAGCATTTTTTGAAAACATTAAAGCCGTCACACCCCTTTCTGACACCTCTAACTCCTGATTCTTAACGATTCAATGCGCTTTGCTGGAAGACCTCAAAAAAGAAGCAATTGCATTGCCTTTCACAATGGCAAAACAGAGATTTTCCTGCCCCTGCTTGTTTGAAAATTGTTGTTATTGTATATTCATTCTTGTATTCAGCTTGTGCCCGGAGGAACGCCGCAATGAAAATAAACAGACGCGGTTTTACGCTTATCGAACTGCTTGTGGTATTGGTTATTCTCAGCCTGCTTGCCGGCCTTGTTCTGCCACGTATGA
>SABV01000027.1 GCA_009928855.1 Erysipelotrichia bacterium
GTTGTTCCCGATGATATGCAGAAACTTGCGCGCAAAATGTTCAGCTCAGATCGTTACAGCGTAAGAATCATATATCCACTCAAATACCAGAAAGCCGAAGAAATCGCAGTTAAAATGCAGGTGCTGCCTAATGGCGCCAAGGTTATTGTCAGAAACTTTTCTGGCAGCGAAGTTGTTGGCCTGACAGTTTTGTTTGGTATGGATGCATGCGCCGGCAACGATGAAAATAAAAAACTGGCAAGGCTTGTTGCTGAGATGATAGCCGGTTATATAAACGACAGCGATAATAGACATCTTAATAATCAACTTGATGAAGTTGGAGCCAGCGTTGTTGCGGCTTTCGGCGGCGACAGTCTTGTGCTATCGGCTCGAACTCAAAAGCAGAGATTGCCTGAGTTGCTCGATTTCTTGAAAAAACTTATTCTTAAGCCGGATTTTTCTGAAGAGTTTTTTCTTAGAAGCAAAAATAAAATCTTGCAGCGAATCGAAGAAGAAAGTAGTAACGCTGATCATATTGTTTTCAACCAACTTCTTGACGGGATGTATCCGGGCATGAATTTTTATTCAGCCGATTTTTTAAAAAATGATCTCGACAAGATTACTTATGCCCAGGCCGGAAAATTTTATCGTGAGTGGGCAGTAGCTTCTAATATGTACATTTCGGCAGTCGGCAATTTTGATAGCAATAAAGCTCTTGAACTGATCAGTCGCGCTTTTACTGATTTTCCCCAGGGAAAAATCGCTGAAGCAACTCACTGCCCTTCATGGGTTGGTATGCCTCTTGATAAAACTGAAGTTAAAGAAGTCAAATTGCCTGCCAATGCCGAATACGCTCATATTGCCGCTGGTTTCAGAATGAAACAGTTCTTGAAACTTGAAAGTCATGATGAATTGCGAACAACCTTTGGTGCCAATTCTGTTTTGAGTCACCTGCTTTTTGTAAGCAGCAACGCCTTAATTGCCCAGGAACTCAAAAAAATAGATGCCTATCGTGGACTGCGAGGAGGCTATAATACAAATCAGTTGTTTTCAATCTTCTCATTCTCTGCCGCTGTGCCAGTAGAAAAACTGGATGAGGCAAAGAAGGTGATTGAGAATGTTATCAAGAGAATTCCAGAACTTGATATTTCGCGCGATAATATTCGGTCTGCTGGTCAGAAGATTAACTCATTTTTCAACAGGGCTCTCGAAAAATCTGATGCGCAATCGAGAGTGTTTGCAACATTCCTTGCGAACGGACTTAAAACAGATTTTCTTGAAGAAATCATCGGTATTTATGGTTCAGTTTCTACCGATGATGTAAAAAAAGCTGCGCGCGAAAATTTTAACCATTACTTTATGGTAATCGGTCGGCCTGAAAAATAAACATATTTCATGTAATAAAAAATCCCCGGGAACGGTAAAGCTGTTTCCGGGGATTTTTTTTATTTTATTATCAGGTCAAATAATTCTGCAGCATGTTTGAACGTCGCGGGTTGCGCAATTTAGCCAGGGCCTGCGATTCAATCTGTCGAACGCGTTCTCGGGTTACTCCGAGAAGTTTGCCGATTTCTTCAAGGGTGTATGAGCGGGTATCATGCAACCCAAAACGATGCATAAGAACAATTCTTTCGCGCTCAGAGAGAGCTGACAAAACTTTTTCGAGCTCGCTGTCGAGAGCTTTTTTTTCGGCTTCGGCGAGCGGGTCAGAGTCAAAATCGGTTATCACATCTCTTAAAAACAGGTCTTCTTCGAGGTCTACGGGAGTTGAATCCATGGAGACAACGTTGGGCATGTCACGCAGAAATTTGCTTAGATCTTTGGGCTTCATCATGGCTGCTTCTGCCAGCTCTTCGAGCGTTGGTCTGCGATTTAGCTTTTTCACAAGAGCTTCTTCGAGTTTTCTGATGCGCAGGCCTGTGTGAACGCGGTTGAGGGGCAGACGTATCGGGTTTCCGTGACTTGAAACCACCTGAATCATTGCCTGGCGTATCCACCAGACTGCGTAAGAAATGAATCTGACATTTTTATCACTGTCGAAACGCTGTGCTGCTCTCATTAAGCCAAGGTTCCCGACTGCTATGAGATCTTCAAAAGGCACTTCGTTGATGTGTCTGTAGCGTTTAGCGACAGCTACGACAAAGCGCAGGTTGGCAAGAATGAGCCGCGCCTTAGCTCTGACGTTACCTTCTTTTACCTGCTTGAGAAGTGATACCTCTTCTTCTCTAGAAAGAGGCGGATGTTTCTTAAGATCTTTGAAGTAATTCTTGAGAAGTTGATTTTCAGATTCCCGTTCGTGATTATGAATACTTGCCATATGAATCTCCGTTTCTTTCGAGCCGCCCAACGGTTATGTACACTTGTTGGTTCCTCCTGAACCCATGTTATGTACGGCAACCCGGATTTTTAATCGGAACAAATCGACAATATCTTAACGAATTAAAATATTTTTTCGATTGATGAATCCCGATGCTGCATCTTGGAGCAAAGTGCAGACTAAATAAACCTCCGCTGATCAGCGGCTCTCTCATCTATAAACACTATCTCTAATGTCATTATAACATATTTTTTTTTATTCAACAATTTTGCCTGCAAAAAAATCGTGCAGATGGCTCAAGACTCCAGAAGTGCCTCTTCTGTTACAATAAATGACCGGGATACCGGCTTTTTCTGCAGCCGGAATAATTTCTCTTATGAGAGTATGCGAAATCTGTTTGACGATGACTAGAATGGCATCAATTTTGCCCAGACCTGTTTTAAGCTCATGCATGTTTTTAAACCCGCTATGCCATTTCACCAGCAGATTATGAGCAGAAAGAACTCTCTCGTATTCACTGCCAATTCGGTCGCCGCCAAAAATAAGTATTTGCTGAGCATTGAATTGAAGCTTTTCTGATATGTCAGTTTTTGGAAACCTGCCACAAAAGCTGCATGCTTCGACAGATTGAGAGCTTCTGGCAAATATTGTCAGCGCGGCACGCTCTGCGCAGGCCGGTGCGTCGCAAAAAACTGAGACCGGCATGTGTTGGCGAAGGTTGTTGAGAATATGGCGGTAATCACGACTGAATCTTATCTGCTGGTTGTCCGTAATTTTAAAGCTGACTTGAAGTTTTCCGAGTTCTGTGCAGAAAAGATCGAAATCTATCAAATCAGCATTAAAAAAGCTTTTGATTTGTTTTGGCGAAACTGTATTTTTTTCAAAATCTTTCTGCTCGCCGGATTTTAAAAGTTCGAGGCTATAAATTCCAGCTTCGCGAAAGTCTGTTTCTGTTAAATATATTCCACGAACAGGGCTGTCTACCATGTGTTCGCCCGCAACGCCTTTAACCGGTATTCGTTCACAATTGTCGGCAATCATAAAAAAACCGGTTGAATCGCTTTTTACGAAGCCGTACATCTCTTTGCGGGTGTTTTTTTCGAGGCTTTCCAGTGCGCAAATTTTTGCCTCTTTATCTAACGATAAAAGACAGATTTCTTCGATTACAGCGCCTGACGCACTTACTAATTTTGCCGGTACATAGTAAAGCTCGTTCGAAAAGGATAAAAAAAGCCATGAATGTTTGTGGTGACCTTCTGTTACCTGAGAGAGAAGCTGCCCGACTATTTTGCTTTGTATTTCTTTTTGTGAGATTTCCAGCTCTTGAAGATTTTTTTGCAGAGTTTCTATTTTTCGGTCTTTATCTGAATCTTGGCGCCGTTCTTTAAGCAGGTCATTTTTTTCGGCTTCGAGCCGAGCTATCGTATTGTCGCGGTTTTGCAGAGCCTTTTGCAGGCCGCTTACCTGAAGTTGCAGTTCTTCGTTCAATAACTCAGCTGTAGAATCTATTTTAGAATGCTGCTGAGTTTGAACAGGTTTTTCAGACTCATTTTCGAGTGTTGTAACTCTGCGTCGCAGAACATCGAGCTCTTTTACCGATTTTTCAAGTTTTGCGCAGGCTTCTTTGTATAACTCTGCTTTTTCTTCAAGTTTGCGGTTTATGGCGCTTACTTCGCGTTCTCTGGTTTCCAGCTGTTTTTTATATTGTTTGTTATCTGATTTGACTACTTCAAGAGCTCTTTCGAGTTCTTTTATACGGCCGGCATTGCTGGGATTTATGAGATCATCGGTCGTAGGCAAATCTTTTTGGGTATCTTTGTCTTGAGCTTCCATGGATTGTTTTCGGGCTTTTTCCTGGGCAAAATATTTTGCATAAATTTTGTCAGCGCCTGGCCTTGGATCTATCTGTGCCAGAATACTTATTTTTTCAGGACTACCAAAGTCGCCTTGCAAAAGTTTTTGAAGTGTCTGTTCGTCAGTTCGCAGAGATGGAAAGCTCATCGGTTTTGGATTTTTTTCGACCCATGTGAAAAGAATAATTTTGCGCAGAGCCTGGTCTTTCTCTGAGTAACTGATCAGTTCTTCGATCAAACCGTTTCGATCGGCAACTTTGTGCTTTTTTAAAAATCTGGCGCAACGCAGCGATAGCTGGCGATTGCCGAGCACCCAGTTTTGCAGATCGGTGTTTGATGTGTCATGACAGAGCTGTTTCAAAAAAAACAGATTTTCATGAAGTCTGGCAAAAACAGGTGACCAGAAGTCGTCAGCCATTGGTCATTTCCTTTAAGCGGTTGAGAATGTTCAGCGCTTCAAGAGGGGTTAAATTGTTGACATCTACTCTAGAAACCGCTTCGATAATTTCATTTCCTGGCGAAAACAGGCTGAACTGCTGTGGCTTTGAAGTGTGGCGCAATGAGCGAGTTACCCGATCGACTTCTTCTTGCTCAGTTTTCTCAAGCTCAAAAAGAATTTCTCTGGCGCGGTCTATTACTTGATTAGGCAACCCGGCAAGCTTCGCTACTTCTATACCATAAGACTTGCTGGCAGGCCCTTCGTGTATTTTGTGCAGAAATACCATGTCTCCAGTCTTTTCATCATGGCTGACGCCTACATTGAGGTTAAACACGCCTTTATGAACGGCATCGAGATCGGTAAGCTCGTGATAATGAGTTGCAAAAAGTGTTCTGGCATTTATGTTCAGACTGATGTATTCCAGAATCGACCATGCCAGGGAAAGTCCATCGAAAGTTGACGTGCCTCGGCCGATTTCGTCGAGAATAAGCAGGCTTTTGTCGGTGGCGCCTTTTAAGATTGATGAAGCTTCCATCATTTCGACCATAAATGTCGATTGCCCGCGAACCAGATTGTCAGAAGCGCCAACTCTGGTAAAAATGCGATCTACTATACCTATTTCGGCTTTATCAGCCGGCACAAATGAGCCAATCTGTGCCATAAGAACTATCAACGCTGTTTGACGCAAATAAGTCGATTTCCCGGCCATGTTTGGTCCGGTAATGATTGCCTGGCGGCGATTACTGTCAAGATTCAGATCATTGGGGTTAAAATCGCCGCTGTTCAAAAACTTTTCAACAACCGGATGCCGCCCGTTTTCTATATAAATTCGCGTGCTGTCATTCAGAATGATCGGCCGGCAGCATCTGGTTTCATCAGCAAGCCGGGCAAGTGAAGCGATAACATCAGTGCTGGCTATGGCTGCTGCATTTTCTTTTATAGCCGGAATTTCTTCCAGTGCTGTTTTAACAAGGTTTTCATATATTTCTTTTTCAATGGCCGTCGATTTATCACTGGCAGTAAAAGCCTTGTTTTCATAATCTTTAAGTTCGGCTGTTATAAAGCGTTCGCCGGTAGTCAGTGTTTGTTTTCTTACGTAATTTTCAGGGGCCTGTTCTGCCTGGCTTTTTGAAATCTCGATAAAATAGCCAAACACGCTGTTTTTTCTTACTTTGAGCGTTTTGATGCCGGTGCGCTGTTTTTCCTGGTCTTCAAAACGTCTTAGCCATTCATCACCATCCCGTAACAAGCCGCGAAGTTCATCCAGTTCTTGATTGATGCCGGTTCTGATTACGCCGCCGTCTGTCAGATTCGCCGGTAGTTCGTCAAGCAGGTGTGATTCAAGAACGCCCGTCAGTTGTTCAAGAGGCTTGAACATATTACTCAAATGTGTCAGGCCCGTTTGTTCAAGAGAATTGCGCAGTAATGGAACTTTTGCCAGCCCGGTTCCGAGAGCTTGCAGGTCTCTTGGGTTCCGACTTCCCAGTGTTATTTTGCTTAATGTGCGTTCTAGATCAGGAATTCCTTTCAACAGTTCACGGATTTCCGCTAAAAGCAGTGGAGTGGTGACAAAATGCTCGACCATATCAAGGCGATGATTAATAGCATTGGGGTCTACGAGAGGCTTTAATAACCACTTTTTTAACATTCTGGCGCCCATGCTGGTGCGGGTGCGATTGACAACGTCGAAGAGGGTGCCGCCAATATTCTGGTTGCGACCATTTGGGAGCAGTTCGAGGTTTCCCAGGGTGGCTTCGTCGAGAACCATGCCGTCACCAAGGCGGTAATCACGAGGTGTACTAAGGTGTTTGAGAGAGCAGCGTTGAGTGTCAAGCAGGTGGTCTGCCAGAATGCCAAGTGTTTTTAATGTGAGTGACGGCAGAGCGAGAAATCGCGCCTTATGCTCGGAAGGATAAAGATTTGTGAGCATTTCAACCGCTTCTGATTCATTGATGCGTGCAGGGTGTACTTCGGCTTTTAAATGCTGCCAGGGTGCCGGCACGGGGAGTGCGCAGGAAGAATCGGTCAGGCAGAGTATTTCGCGCGGCATCAGACGGGTGAATTCTTCTGGCAGCATCGTCATTTCGACGTGATCGCCTGATGTTACGATTACTTCGCCAGTACTCAACTCGACCGCTGCCAGACAGAAGCGTTCATTGCTTCGCCCAAAAGCTGCAAGATAATTGTTGGAAGTTTCTTCAAGCATTGTCGGGTCTGAAACGGTTCCTGGGGTAATTATGCGCACTACTTCACGCTTAACGAGACCTTTAGCCTTTTTAGGATCTTCAGTCTGCTCACAGATGGCCACCGTGTAGCCTTTGTTGATGAGTTTGGCAATGTAGCCATCAATGCTGTGGTAGGGAACCCCCGCAAGAGGAACGGGATTACCGCTGCTTTTTCCCCTTGCCGTAAGGGTTATTTGAAGCTCCTGGGCAACAAGAACCGCGTCTTCAAAGAAAGTTTCGTAAAAATCACCGCACCGAAATAGTAGTACAGCATTCGGGTTCGTGGCTTTAATGTCTTTGTATTGTTGCATCAGCGGGGTCAGGCCCGCTTCGGAGTTTTGTCGGGTTTCCAGGTCGATATTCACGAGGTTATCCTTGGTTGAGATAGCCCGAACAGTGTACAATAATCCGTGAGTAAATATCAACTGTCAAAGGTGCGTAGATTGTGGAAAGAATGCTATTCCTGGTCGAAGAGCCTTAGCTGGTTTTGTGCGACGACTGGTTCCGGTGGGCGCATGCCGAGGTATTCCCAGGCGGCCCGGGTGGCTATTCTGCCCCTGCCGGTGCGCGCAATAAAGCCAATTTGTATTAAAAAGCTTTCGTAAACGTCATAAATAGTGTCTGCCTCTTCGCCAACCGATACTGCCAATGTGTCGAGGCTGACCGGGCCACCGTCGAAGCGTTTGAGAAGAATATCCAGAATTTTCCGGTCGATGTAATCCAGGCCCATTCGATCGACCTGAAGCATTTGCATGCCAGTTTCGACCGTATGGACATCGACTGATTCGTGTTTGTTTACCTGAGCCACATCGCGCATGCGTTTGAACATTCTTATTGCAACTCTGGGGGTGCCGCGGGCGCGTCTGGCTATTTCTGTGGCGGCTTCTGGCGTTACCGGGCATTGCAGCTTGCGGGCGACTGACTCGACCAATACAGTGAGCTCTTCGATTGTGTAATAATCTATGCGCGACACGACGCCAAATCTGGTGCGCAGGGGCGCTGAGACATCGCCTTCGCGTGTGGTGGCGCCTATCAGAGTGAAAGGCTGAACTTTCATGCGCAGACTTCTTGCTGTGGGGCCTTTTCCGATGAGAACATCGAAGTGGTAGTCTTCCATTGCCGGGTACAGAACTTCTTCGACGTTTTTGCTGAGCCGATGTATTTCGTCGATAAAAAGAATATCGCCTTTGCGCAAACCAGTTAAAAGAGCCGCTACATCGCCTGCCCGGTTCAGAACAGGGCCTGAGGTTATGCGGATTTGCACGCCCATTTCAGCTGCAATTACATTGGCAAGAGTCGTTTTGCCAAGGCCGGGGGGGCCGAGCAGCAATGCGTGATCCAGTGGTTCGCCTCGCCCTCTTGCTGCAGAGATAAAGACCTGCAGCTTTTCTACAATTGCAGACTGGCCGATAAACTCTTTAAATTTGCGTGGCCTGAGGCTGGGTAACAGAATTTCTTCGTCGCCCGGCTGTGGTGTGCGCGCGAGAATAGATTCTTCATCACGGGCTGCAATGTTGTCTTCAGCTTCTTTTCGCAGATTTTTTTTCATTTTTTCCGGCTATTTCACAAATAGTAAGGTTCTGGAGCTTTGTTAGCAATGGTTTTACCCTGTTTCAGCAGTTTTAGAAAGTTCGCAGCATGCGTTCGATTATCTCTTCAATAGTCGAATCTGCTGCAATTTCTCTGCTGACTTTTTTTATGCATTGTGTGATTTCTTTGCCTGTGTAACCAAGATTTTCGAGAGCTTCCTTTACCTCTGATTCAAAGGGGATCGTTGTGCTGGAATCTGCTTCAGCATGTGCGGTGACGGTGCCGATTCCCAGTTTGGCTATGAGCTCTTTCAGCTCGACTACCAGTCTTGAAGCCAATTTTGGGCCGACTCCCTTTAAAGCAGTAAGTCTGACAGTGTCTTCTGAGAGAATCATTGATGCCAGAGCTTCTGGAGACGTGGCCGACATGATGTTGAGTGCCAGTTTCGGGCCGACTTTGTTGACACGGTTGAGAATTTTGAAAAGCTGGCGTTCATCTTCGGTTGCAAACCCGAATAACTGCGGGCCTTCTTCGCGCCAGTGCAGGTGGCAGAGCAACTGAACCGGCTGGCCTTTTTCCGGAAGCTGACGACTTGTTGAAAATGGCACGAGAACTTCGATGCCCATGCAGTTCTGTTCTATCACTACCCTGTGGGGAAGTTTGCTGTGAAGAGTTCCAGAGATAAATTCTATCATATATAACCTGATTATAAAGATAAGGGCTGCATTAGACTGGTCTCAGAATGACTTTGCAGACATTCAGGCGAAGCCGGCCCGATGCAGCCCTGGTAATAATGTTTCTATCAGCTGGCGCCGAGAGCTATTTCCATGTCTTCGTCAGAAATTTCGTAGTTGTAATAAACGTCCTGGACGTCGTCATGTTCTTCGAGTGCGTCTACAAGCTTGAGAACCTTCGCAACATCTGTACCGGTAACTTTTACGGTGGTTTTGGGAACGCTCATAAGCTTGGATTCTTCAGTTTTAAGTCCTTTTTGCTCAAGCATCTGACCAACTCCGAAAAATGCTGATGTGGCTGTGTAAATTTCGAAGCCGTCATCAAGGGTTTTGAGGTCATCAGCGCCCGCTTCAAGAACGATTTCCATAAGAGTGTCTTCGGTTAACCCAGGATTTTTTTCGCCAGGCAGGTAAAAATAGCCTTTGGCTTCAAACATGAACGACACACAACCGGGCACACCCATATTGCCGCCGTTTTTGCTGTAAATTTTGCTGACTTCTGCAACGGTGCGATTAGTGTTGTCGGTAAGACATCTGGCCATCACAGCTACTCCACCAGGAGCATAGCCTTCATAGGTTACTTCTTCGTAGTTAACGCCTTCGAGTTCACCGGTGCCTTTTTTGACGGCGCGCTCGATGTTGTCTTTGGGCATGTTGCAGTCTCTGGCGGCCAGAAGTGCCGTTCTCAGCCTGGGGTTAGAGTCGGGATCGCCCCCGCCCATGCGTGCTGCAATGGTAATTTCTTTGATGACCTTGGTGAATTGTCTACCCCTGATCGCGTCTACTTTGGCCTTGACGTGTTTGACCTTGGCCCACTTATTATGACCTGACATTAAGCCCTCCATGTTTGGGAAGTGTCCATCATTATAGCACGGCAAGTCTCTTCAGCCAACCCCCGAAAATATCCCAAAAATAGCTATAAAAAATTGCCATTTCCGGCTGAATTGTTTCAGGCGCCGCCGCTCTCTGTGGGGTCTTGTGCCCAAACATTGCTGAAGCCAAGTTCGTCGATTGTTTCTAACACTGACATATATTCATCTGCAGTTATCTGACGATTCATGATCGTGTGCTGATGGGCTTTGTAAGCTGGAAAATATTGACTCATGACGCTCAGGTGTATTTCTGTTCCGAACTCTGACTTGAGCCACCTCAGGGAAGCTTCGCTTCCGGCAAGGTTTTGTGGTAAGACCAGGTGGCGAATAATCATGCCGCGAGTTGCCAGACCGGTTGTTTCGTTGATTTCAAGTTGTCCTACCTGCTTATACATCTGCTTAAGAGTTCGACGATTAACTTCTACGTAGTCGCCGGCCTTAGAAAGCTCGTTAGCAACAGAATTTTGTGAGTATTTTATATCGGGTAGATAGATATCAACTATGCCTTCTAGCAGATCCAGCGTTTCTTTTGATTCGTAGCCGGAGCAGTTGTATACTATTGGCAATAATTTGGCTGTTTCGCTGCTGCTAAGCCATGCCTCAAGAAGCATTGGTATGACGTGGGTCGGGGTGACGAAGTTGAGGTTGTGAACTCCTTCTGCGGCAAGCTTGCTGAATATTTTGCCGAGCTCATCAGAAGTGAACGGCTTCCCGTTTCCCATTTGACTGAACGGAAAATTCTGACAGAAAAAACATCCCAGTGTGCAGCCTGAAGCGAAGATCGTTCCTGAGCCGTTAGATCCTGAAATTGGCGGCTCTTCGCCTTTGTGATGAGCCCATGACGCTATTTTTATTGTGTCAGAAGTTTTGCAAAAACCAGTTTCTCCGTTGTGTCGGTTTGTCATGCAATTTCGAGGGCATAGTCGACATGGGCTCATAAGCGCCCGGATCTGTGGTAATCTTGATTCGACAAGTTCTTCTTTTTTGGTAGTGCCCATTTTTTAAGCGTTTACAAGTTTTAATTGAAAAAGATTAAGCCGGTTGTCGGCGATTGTTCTGTCAGTCCTGTATTATGACTACCCCTCTTGCCTGGGCTTCTTCGCGGGCAAGATCTGTGATTATAGCGCTGTGCGGTATTTTAAAAGGTTCTAGAGATTCTGCTGCGGCAATGATATCGTCGCGGGTGATAAAAACCCTTGCTGATACTGGCAACTGCCTGTTTGCGGCTGCTTTTGCTCTAATCATGCGGGTCGCTTTTTCGGAGAGGTTTTCGTGGGAAAAACCGCTTATGGTGCCGCTGATGAGTGTTTGCCAATGTCTGCGGTAAATCTTCACCAGATGTGGGTTCATCGATGTGTGTTCGTTTGGAAGACAGGTTTCGTCGAGAAGAATCGGTTTACCAAGCGCGGAAAATTGCCAGAGCAGTTCTGCAGGAAAAGAATCGCGCAGACCCAGCGCAAATTTGGCCAGGGTGTTCAGGCTTAATGGGCTGACGATAAGCAAATCATAGGTATTTAGCCGTAAGACGAGGCTTTCACAATCATTTGCACTAAAAACTCGATGATTGCCTGCCAGCTTTCTGAGCCACCCTTTTTGTTGAGCCGAAAATGAGACGGCTGCGTCCGGGTGTGCAAAAGCCGCAGGCAAAGTCAGTTCTGTGGCATTCTGTCTCTCCGGATGGCTTTCGGGTTGGCAGACAAGCAGCAGCGGTTTTGGTGAAATCATTGATTGTTCTGATTTGTTATGCATAAACACGGTTACAATACAACCATCACATCGACAAAGTCAATTTTACTCTTAACTCAAAAAAAATATCTGAAAATCCGAAAAAAAATGAATCTATGAGAGTGCATTTTACGGAGTGTGTGGTATATTTCTTTAGAATATAAACGACTATGGGGTGGAAGATGCGGACAGATTTTCTCAGGGGTTCATGGGTTGCTCTTGTTACGCCATTTACCGAAGATGGCAAAATTGATTATAAGGCTTTTGAAAAGCTTATCACTATGCAAGTTGCTGCGCGAACAGATGGTTTGCTTATTTGTGGCACCACTGGTGAAGCGGTCACGCTTTCTTTTGACGAAAAGAAGTCATTGATGCAGGCTGCAAAAGAATTGACTGCCGGCAAAGTTCCCCTGATGTTCGGGAGTGGCGGTAACGATACCCGCGCCGTGGCAGATTTGACTTCGAAAGCAGCGTCTCTCGGTGCTGACGCCGTTCTTGTTGTCACTCCTTATTACAACAAGCCGCCGCAGGATGGCCTTAAAATTCATTATAGAGCCGTCTCTGAATCGACAGATCTGCCTGTGATACTTTACAACGTGCCAGGTCGAACCGGGTGCAATATGCTGCCAGACACGGTGCTCTCTCTCTCTGAAATACCAAATATCGTCGCTGTCAAAGAAGCCTCTGGAAATCTTGAACAGGTCATGGAAATAATTCGACGCGCGCCGGAAAATTTTGCGCTGTTTTCTGGTGATGACGCTCTTAATTTACCGATCATGGCATGTGGCGGAGTGGGTACAATTTCGGTGACGGCCAATGTCGCTCCATTTATGATGAAAAAATTCAATGACGCCGCTCTTTCACAAGATTGGCAGCAGGCGCGTGCCATACACTACCATCTTCTGGAATTGCATCGTGGTTTGTTTGTCGAGTCCAATCCTTTGCCCGCAAAGGCAGCTTTAGCGAATGCCGGCTTGATGGAAGATTTTACAAGACCGCCGCTTTGCAGGCCTTCTCAAAAAACACATGAGTTGATGAAAAAGTTGACCTCTGGTCTGGAGTAAGATTTGCAGCCGATTCTTAACTTATTTCTCGCTATTATCAGAGACATTTCTCTGATAGATATTGTTGACGTGGTATTGGTCAGCTATGCTATCTACCGGGCGCTGCTTTTTATTGAGGGGACGCGGGCTTACAATCTTCTCAAAGGCCTGGGAATAATTCTTGTTTTGCTTGTTATAACCAAAGACCTTGATTTTAACACGGTGAGCTGGGTGCTTTCCAATGCCTTGCCAACGGGCTTTCTCGCTCTGGTTGTTATTTTTCAACCTGAACTTAGGCGCGCACTCGAAGATATCGGCAGAGGAAAATTTCTGGGTGAACAAATTGTTTCTGAAGAGTCTATTCCGGAAATGGCAGAAGAAGTCTGTAAAACCATAGAAGCTTGTGCCAAAAAGCGAATTGGTGCTCTGATTGTTTTTGAGCAGGAAATCGGACTCAAGGATATTGTTGAGAACGGTGTTCTTATGCGTAGCAGAATAACATCTGAATTGCTTAATACCATTTTTATGCCATTTACTCCGCTACATGACGGTGCGGTAGTAATAAAGGGGCAGCTTATTGAGGCTGCCAGCTGCTTTTTGCCTACTACCAGTAATCATACTGATGTGGCAAAAGAACTTGGAGCAAGGCATCGTGCAGCTATCGGGGTTACTGAGGTGACAGACGCTCTCGTATTTGTGGTAAGCGAAGAAACCGGGCAGATTTCGAAGGCAAAAGGTGGCAAGCTTACTCGTGGTCTTACGATGGACCGGGTTAGAAAGCTTGTGGCTGCTGCTTTTACGAGAGTTAACCGCAGCAGGGGGATATTTGCCAAAAAATGACAGACAGAATATGGCTTAAAGTTTTATCTGTTCTTCTGGGTATATTCGCCTGGATATACGTGAATCTGGTGGTTCCGCCTCAGGTTCGGCGCTCTCTGATCGCCGAAGTAGAATATCGTAACGCTCCAGAATTGCTCCAGATAGCTCCCGCCAGGCCCCAGGTCACTGTGCAGGTAGAAGGTAATCGCCGTGATTTTATTCTTTCCGGCGCTTCCAAATTGCAGGTAACAGTTGATTTGTATAACCTGAGACCCGGAAGAGCCCAGCTCCCCGTGAGAGTTACTTCTTCACCCGGTTTGTCGGTTGTTTCTGTTACCCCGCCTCAGGTGCAGGTTGAAGCGGTGCCAGTATTAAAGAAAAAATTTGACGTTATGCTCGAAGTGCAGGGGCAGCCCGCAGATGGCTACCTGGCTGATGAACCACGAGTTACACCTGAAAAAGTTGTTCTTGTTGGCCCAGAAAGCCTTATTAACAGAGTGACTTCTTGCCAGGTTGAAGTGAATCTTGATCAAGTCAAAAACTCTATCAGCGAACAGCGTCTTGTTAAGGTTTATCTTGAATCAGGCATTACCAGCGATGAGATAGAAGTGACGCCAAACAAGGTAAGCGTTGATGTTACCGTTAAACAGGGCTTTCCTACTAAAATCGTACCTTTGGCGAAGCCTGTATTCATCAACAAACTACCAGAGGGTAAAAAACTTGATGGATTCAGAGTTTTCCCCGAAGAGATACTGATAAGCGGCCCGACAAGGCAATTAAACCAGATTCGAGATATTTCGTTTAAGCCAATTGATCTTTCTAAAATAGAAAAATCAGGTTCTGTAGTGCTTAAACTTGAGCTGCCTGGCGATAAAATTCAGCTGGTTGGCTCTGATACTGTTTTTGTTGAGTTATTTCTCGCAGATATAAAAATTGTCAGGCATTATTCAGGTTTGCCATTTGAATTGAAAAAATCAGATAAACAGCATGCTTCTGTTTCTGTATCTTCTTATTCTATTGATATCGAAGGCTTTTTGTCAGATGTAGACAAGGTAGGGGCTGCCCAGCTCAAGATGATTCTGGATGTAAAAAAAATGAAACCAGGAAGTTATCCGGTGAACCTGACCGCTCCAACGGGCTTGCCCGAAAAAGTGTCGGTTATAAAGATTTCTCCTGAATCTTTAAATATTCAAATTTCAGAACTCGATGATTCCCCAGCGGTTAATAAAATTGAAAATGCTGATATTGAGCCGGTTGCATCTGCTTCAGACGATCTGAAAAACTGAAATATTCCAGAAGGAAACAAAATGGACAACAACAGCCAGTATTATGTTGAATTGTTTGCCAGCGCATCAAAGCAGAAAAAGCTTGATTTATTACGCAAAATATCTGCAAACAAGGATGAGAATGTTCTGCCGTTTTTGATGTCATGTCTGGCTGATGAATTCTGGGGCGTTCGTAAGGCTGCCGCTGACATTGTCAGAGAATTTGGTGATCAGGCAATACCGGTTTTATCTGGTGCTCTGAGCTCATATAATCAAGATGTTCAGCACTGGTCATTGCAGATTCTGGGTGAGCTGGGGCAGAAGGGGTTGCCTGCCATCTTGCGGGCGATGAAAAGTAATAACGATGAAATCAGATATTTTGCCTGCTCAGCCATGGGAAATGCCAGAATACCGCAGGGAGTGACCGTTCTGTTAAAGGCCCTGGGTGATGAGCGCTGGAGGGTAAGAAAATCTGCTTCAGATGCTCTGGTAAAATATGGTGAGGCTGTCATTGCGCCATTACAGCAGGTTCTGAAACTTACCGACGATGAAGACATAAGATTCTGGGCGATAAAAACTCTCGGTAAGCTTGGCCCTAAGGCACAGAGATTTTTGCTCGAAGCTCTTCGCAGTGGCGACAAGCAGACGAGATATGTTATTGCCGCTGCTCTTGGCGAATCAGGTGATAAAAGGGTTATAAGGGTTCTTATCGAGTCTTTGGCTGATCCTGACTGGACCATCAGAAAAAGTGCTACCATGGCTCTGGCTGAAATTGGTGACAATGCTGTAGAGATGATGCTCGAATATTTGCGTGGCCCCAACGAAGACATTCGAGACGGGTGCCTAAGAGCTCTTGTTAAAGGTGGTAACGCAGGTTTGCAGCGTTTGTTTGATGAGATTATCAAGATGGACGACAATCATCGTTACCTAATCAGAAAATCTATCGTAAAAATTGGTTCACGCGTTGTTGAGCCAATTATGAGACTTTTTAAGTTAAATAATCCAGAAATTCTTTCTTTTGCAGCTTCGGCACTTGGTGAAATCGGCAATCCCCGTGCGGTTCCGGTGCTTGTTGGAGGACTTTCTCATGAAGACTGGAACGTAAGGCGAAGCAGTGCTTATGCCCTTACTGAAATAGGTGAGCGCGGGGTCGATAAAATTGCCGAAGCTCTCAAAAGTCCAAATGACGATGTTCGTTATT
Source organism: Erysipelotrichia bacterium (assembly GCA_009928855.1). GTDB lineage: Bacteria > Muiribacteriota > Ozemobacteria > Ozemobacterales > Ozemobacteraceae > Rifleibacterium. The sequence goes on from SABV01000027.1 coordinate 16,003, forward strand.
GGGTCACCAGAATTCTTGAAAGTGTTGGCGAACCCGGGGTGCCTTTCCTCGTTAGAGCATTGAAAGATCCGAACAGAGAAATAAGATATTTTGCTGCCAAGGCCCTGGGAACTTCATTCGATCCTTCTGTGGCCAGATCTCTTATTAATTCATTGTGCGATGAGATCTGGAGCGTTCGCAAGGCTGCGGCCGAAAGCATAATGCGTCTTGAAAATCTGCCGGTTGAAGATTTGCTCAGACATATCGCCAGCGACAATGAAGATATTCGCCACTGGACCGGGCAGATTATAAAAGAAGTTGGTATTCGTCATCTGCCTAAAATCATCGAATTCATGCGCAAAGGCGATGCCGAATTGCGTTTATACGCCTGTCAGGCCGCTGGTCTTATAGAATCTCCAGACCTTATTGATCCTTTAATATTGGCTTTAAGAGATGATAGTGAATGGGTCAGAACATATGCCGCAATTTCGCTTGGGCAAACCGGCGACCCGCGATCAATTATTCCCCTCATCAGAAGCTTCTCTGACCGCAACACGGAAGTTCATCGCTGTGTTGTTGCATCGTTTACCAAGCTTGGCGACAAGGTTTACAAGGAGATTGTCAAGTGCATAGAAGGGGATGATATTGAATTGCGCCGCAATGCTGCTGTAGCTATTGCTGAAATGCGCGAAGAGAGGGGCGTTGACCATGTCATAATTCTGATGGAAGATACCGATGAAAGCGTCAGGTCTGCAGCAGCAGAAGCCCTTGGCAGTTTTCCTGGTATCAAGTCCAGGACTATGCTCAGCGATGCTTTGAGCGATCAGTCGCTCAAGGTGAGGCTGGCGGTCATAAAGTCTCTTGGCGAGCTTGGCGGCGAAGCTGATGCGTTGCAGTTGATGGTGCATGCCGGCAAGACTAAGGACGAGCGAGAGTCTAGAACGATTAGGCGAACTCTCGGGGAAATGGCGCAGAGCAACCCTGATATTTTTATCAAACTGTTTAAACACGAGCAGAGTTCTATTAAGAGTCTTGCGTTTGATGCTCTTACTACCGCTGGCATGGACGTGATGGCAAAATTAACTCAGATTGCCGCAGAATCTGACGACGAAACCCTGGTGTTCTGGTGCAAAAAAGCTATTAAACAAATAAAACAGCCACGGGAGACCATGTTTTATGGCTGATTCGGCTGCAGACAAAAGGCTGCCGTGGTTAAAGCTGGCGGCTATGAACTGGCTTGGAGCAACTGTCAGAGCGGGTTTGATTAAAGAATTTGAAATCCCGCAGCGGGCTTTCAGGGCGGGGCGTGGTGAACTGATTCGGGTAAAAGGCTGGGATATCAATCGGGTTGACCGGTTCATGTCTGAGGCTCCCACTGTCGAGCCGGTATGCCCGCCAGAGCTTCTTGATCGTAAAGGTATAAGGCTGGTCTGTTTCAATGACCCTGATTATCCGCCCCTTTTGCGCGAAATACCTGATTCTCCGGTGGCTCTTTTTGTCAGCGGCGATATCGATATGCATGAAGCTCCTGCTATTGCCATCGTTGGTGCCAGGAACGGCACGCAGATGGGTTATGATATCGCCAGAGATTTTGCCTGCAAACTTGCTGATGCAGGTTTCGTAATCGTAAGCGGGCTGGCTTTGGGCATCGATACCTATGCCCATAGAGGTGCTCTTGAAGCAGGCGAAAAAACAATTGCGGTGCTGGCGAACGGGCCTGACATCGTTTACCCGCGCGGAAATCAGAAAATTCGTGACGCCATTCTTAAAAAGGGTGCAATTATCTCTGAATACCCGCCCGGCGTTATCGCTAGACCATGGTTTTTTCCCGTGCGCAATCGCATTATTTCGGGCATGTGTATTGCAACTCTTGTGGTAGAGGCCAGCGCCCGAAGCGGTTCGCTAATTACTGCTCGTCTGGCTGCTGAACAGAACCGTGAAGTATTTGCAATACCCGGAAGCATAAGATCGAAGGTTTCGGAAGGTACTATCAGTCTCATTCAAGATGGCGCCAACCTTGTTACCAGCCCTGAAGAAATTATAGAATATTTTTCGGCGCTGTTACCAGAAAAGAAAAAACTTGCAAAAATGGACGATTTTGCAGACCTTACAGAGGAAGAGAGAAAATTGTTGAGTTTTCTTTCTGACCAACCGGTTTCTGTAGATCAACTTCTCGAAAAAGGCTGGCAACATGAAAGATTGTTTTCTTTACTTTTGCAGCTTGAAATGAGAGATTATTTGATAAAACTACACGGAAACTGTTATCAGGCAAAAACTAAAGTGAACGAAAAAAGGTAGGCTATGAACAATATTAAGAGCCCATTGACAAACATTATGAAGATAATGAACATCGTTATTAAGCGAATCGAAACTAGCGGTGTAGACGAGTCAGGGCGCGATCCTATGGTAAGCAAGCTTCTTGAAAAGGGCTTTAAGATTAGTGATATCGACACGGCTATGAATCTTGTTGCCATGATAACTACAAAGGTCAATCCGCTTGTCAAAGTTGGTAACCGCGGTCAAAACAACGAAGGAAAGCCAAACGGAATAAGGCATTTGCACGCGTGCGAAGCCGTTCGCTTTACTCCCGAAGCGCAGCAGCTTTTGCTTAAGCTGGTTGAAGATGGTGTCATTTCGCAGCTGCATTTTGAAAAAACTCTCGAATATATCTGGAGAACGGATTTGCGTCATGTAACTCCGTCTCGCCTCGAACTGGTGATTATAATGAACAAGCCTGTCGCAGAAATAGAAGCGCAGGAAGCGGAATTATTGCCACACTCCATTGAATTGCACTGAAACCGCACCTGATTGGAGCGGGAGGGAAAATGACAAAGAATCTTATTATTGTTGAGTCGCCGGGTAAGATCAAAACCCTTTCCAAATTTTTAGGCAAAGATTTTATCGTTGAGGCAAGTAAAGGGCATGTAATCGATCTTCCCCCTTCTAGATTTGGAGTCAGCGCCGAAAACGGCTTTGTACCAGATTTTCATGTGGTTAAAGACCGCAAAGAGGTTATTTTGCGCCTCCAGAAAGTGGCGCGCTCCGTCGATAAGATCTATCTGGCGCCTGACCCTGACCGAGAAGGAGAGGCGATCAGCTGGCATCTTGCTAATCTGCTTGACATCGACCCCATGTCTGATTGTCGCATAACTTTTAATTCAATTACACGTGAGGATGTTCTTAAATCGCTGCAGCAGCCCAGAAAAGTAGACGTTGCGCTTGTTAACGCACAACAGACAAGGCGAATTCTCGATCGTCTGGTCGGTTACCGCCTGTCGCCACTTCTATGGCAAAAAATATGTCTTGGTCTTTCTGCCGGAAGAGTGCAATCGGTCGCCGTTGCCCTTATCTGTCAGCGCGAAAAAGAGATTTTGGCATTCAATCCTGAAGAATACTGGGTTCTCACCGCTGATGTTAAAAATGCTCATAATCGAAAATTTCAGCTTAAACTGGTTAAATATGCCGGCAAGAAGTCGGTGGTTCCAGATCAGGCAACTTCAGATGCCATTCTTAAAAAAATCCGGAGTGGCGATCTTATTGTTTCGTCTGTTAACAGTCGCGACCGTCGCCAGGCACCGCCGCCGCCATTTATAACAAGTACGCTTCAGACTGAGGCAGCTCAAAAGTTTGGCTTTACACCGAGAAGAACAATGTCGGTTGCGCAAAAGCTTTATGAGGGCGTAGAAGTAGGCACTGAAGGCCAGGTTGGTCTTATCACTTACATGAGAACAGATTCGGTCAGAATCGCCCCAGAGGGGCTTCAAGAGCTCGATGCTTATCTGAAAGAGAAATACAGCAGCGAATACATTCTTAAGCAGTCCCGGCATTTTAAGATGAAGAAGGGTGCCCAGGATGCGCATGAAGCCATAAGACCAACATCGGTATTCAGAACGCCCGATCAGATGGCAGCGTTTCTCAAACCAGAACAGCTTAAGCTTTATTCTCTTATCTGGAAAAGATACGTGGCTTCGCAGATGGCAGACGCGCTTTATAAGGTTGTAACCGTCGAAATTGATGTAGAAGACAATATCTTGCAGGCTTCTGGCACTACAATGGTTTTTGACGGTTTTACCTCTCTTTATGCAATCAGTCGTGATGAAGATTCAGAGCCCGAAAACGATGAAGACGGCAAACAGAAGTTGCCGATTATCGAACAGGGCGAGAAAATGTCGCTTTGCGAAGCCAGAGGTGAACAGCATTTTACTTCACCGCCGCCGAGATACAGTGAGTCTTCGATTATCAAGACCCTTGAAAAAGAAGGAATAGGCCGCCCCAGCACCTACGCTACTATCGTAGATACTATTCAGCAGCGACGATATGTTCGTAAGATAGATGGCCGATTTCACCCTTCTGATGTTGCTTTTGTTGTTAACCACATTCTCGAAACCTGTTTTTCAGATATAATAAACCCGGGTTTTACTGCGGCCATGGAAACTTCCCTGGATCGCATTGAAGACGGAGAAGCAGACTGGGTGCATTTGTTAAGCGAATTTTACGAGCCTTTTATGCAGGATCTTAAAAAGGCCGAGGAAAAGATAGCCAAAGTTCAGATAGAATCAGATCTGAAATGTGAAAAATGTGGCGAAACAATGGTGGTTCGCCTCGGGCGCAGTGGCAAGTTTCTGGCTTGCTCTGCTTACCCTGCCTGCAAATCAACAATAAACATACCCGAAGAAATACTTCTATTTGCTGATGGTATGCCGCAAGCTCCGATAATAATATCTGAGATTCTTGCCAATGCCACCGGAGAAACCCAACAAGAGCTTGAATTAGTCGAAGAGAAGTGCGAAAAATGCGGCTCTGACATGCATATTAGAACTGGCCGTTTCGGCAGATTTATTGCCTGCACCAATTATCCGGAGTGCAAAAATACCAGACCCATAGTTAAAGATACAGGAGTTACCTGCCCGGTTGAAGGCTGCAACGGAAAAATGCTCGAGAAGAAGTCAAAACGTGGCCGCCTGTTTTACGGTTGCTCAAATTATCCGACATGCACCATGACTACCTGGGCTAAGCCAACTGGTGAATTATGCCCCGAATGCCATGCGCCGCTGGTCTGGCATGCAACCAAAAAGCTGGGTAATTATATAAAATGTTCAGGTAAGGGTTGTAAGTTTAAATTGATTCCGGAAGGCACAGAGAGCGATGAATAAAATAAACAATAAAGCAATTTCGGTAACCGTTATTGGAGCTGGATTGGCTGGCGCTGAAGCCGTTTATCAGCTTATCAGGCGTCAAATACCGGTTCGTCTTATCGAAATGCGCCCAAAGGTCAATACCGGCGCTCATACTTCTGACCAGTTTGCAGAACTTGTTTGCAGTAACTCAGTTGGCAGCAATCTTCCCGACAGGGCGTCGGGGCTTCTTAAAGAAGAATTGCGCATGCTGGGAAGCTATTTTATGGAAGTCGCTTATAAATACAGAGTGCCGGCAGGTAACGCTCTGGCTGTTGATCGCGGTGCCTTTTCGCGTGAAATTACCCGCTATCTGAGGGGTCACAGCCTTGTCGATTTCATCAATGAAGAAGCCGTAGAGATTCCGGAAGACGGTCTGGTGATCGTTGCTACCGGGCCTTTAACTTCTCCTGCGCTGCTTAAACAATTGCAAAATGTATTGGGCAAAAAACAGCTTGAATTCTATGATGCTGTGGCACCACTGCTTTCCACTGACAGCATCAATATGAATGTCGCTTTTAAAGCAGATCGATATGCTGAAACGGGCAAGGGGGATTACATAAATTGCCCGATGAACAAAGAGCAATACCTTGACTTCATTAAAGCGTTGCTCGAAGCCGAACGTATCGATCTTTCTGAAATGGAAATTTCAGCCAGGAAGAAATTTTTCAGCGCCTGCCAGCCGGTAGAAATTATTGCTGAATCAGGTGTCGATTCGCTGCGTTTTGGTCCGATGAAGCCTGTTGGTCTCACTGATCCGAAAACAGGAAAACGTCCGTATGCAGCAGTGCAACTGCGTCAAGACAACCTTCTGGCAAGCTTATATAACATGGTTGGCTTTCAGACAAACCTTAAACATGCCGAACAACAACGCGTGTTCAGAATGATTCCGGGCCTTGAAAACGCTGAGTTTATAAGGTTGGGGCAGATGCATCGCAATTCTTATATCAACAGCCCCGAATTACTTGGCCCGACTTTGCAGTTGCGCAATAATTCTCGAATCATGTTTGCTGGCCAGCTTTGCGGCGTAGAAGGCTATACCGAATCAGCAGCGACAGGACTGGTTGCCGGTTTTAACGCCGCCAGAATCATTCAGGGAAAAGAACCATTGGTATTTCCGCCGCAGACCATGATCGGTTGTCTGCTTAACTATATTTCCTTTGCAGGTCACAAGGATTTTCACCCCATGAATGCCAATTTCGGCATTTTTACTGCCGAAGAAGGCACCAAAGGCGATGTTCGCAAAGAGCAGATTATCAGGCAGGCTCGTCGCTGCTTCAGAGAATTTTTCGATCAGCTATAAAAAATGTTATAAAACAAAAACCCCGGTGAGCAATGAAGCCCACCGGGGTTTTTGTTACGGCTTTATTTAAGCCAGTCAGTCATGCCGCTGCGGATTACCTGTAAACGATTGTCTTCAACTACAAACAGGTCGTAACCGGTAGAGCAGATGCTTTTGGGATTCTCAAATTCACCCATTCCAGTACCATTCGAACCGAAAGTCAGAATTGTTCCGACTGTAGGATCTATTACAGTCATTTCACCGCTTGTGCTGTTCATACCCAAGATATATGTATTTGTAAAAGCCATATCAGAAGGTGCTGCAACATTAAGCTGTGTCAGAGCTGTCGCCATCAGTTCGCTGCTGAATCTCACAATTCTATCATTGTCTCGATCTGCTATAAATACTTTGCCATAGCCTCTATCGCTGTATCTTACACGGATTGGGCGGTTGAAAGATATATTGTTCGCTTCTGATACTGTTTTACTTAAAGCGCCATTTGCAGCCGTCAGCATTACAACTGTATTGCCTGTGTAGTTGCTGGCGTAGATCCTTGTTCCATCTGTGCAGATGCTTCGTGCGCCATTAAGCCCTGAATTAAAGCTGTCTGCCAGTGTGCCGTTCTCTGTAACGGGCCATATATACTGACTGCTGTCACCTTTAAGGCCCAAAGTGTGAATAGTGCTGTCAACCTCTACTGAAGACATGGCCATTACAAATGCCGGAGTGGCAAGAGAGTAAGTTGTTTCGTCTTCGAAATACTGCGCGCCAAAGTCTCCTTTAAAGCTGACCGTCTGAACCTTTGGCGTGCCCGGCACTGACTCGCTGTATGTTAACACCAAATCGGCATCTTTGGCTTTTGACTGGGTTGAGATATCGACACAGTCATCATGTAAAACACCAGAGCCATACGGGTAACTG